>CAJLYN010000004.1 GCA_905210875.1 uncultured Bacteroides sp.
CCGGGGTTCCAGCGAGGCAGGCTTTGTATCACGCGTACGGCTTCGCGGTCGAGCAGCTCGTGTACGCCACGGATTACCGTTACGTCTTGTACATAACCTTCCTTGTTTACAACGAAGCGCACGGTAACGCGGCCTTCAATGCCTCTTTCAATGGCCATGGCGGGATATTCCATGTGGTCTCTGATGTATTTCATCAGGGCCTCTTCTCCACCGGGGAATCCGGGCATCTGTTCTACAATGATGTAGACCTCTTCTTCTTCAACTTCGGGGGCAACGAAATCTTTAAAGTCGGCAATATCTTGTCCGTCGATTTCGTCGTTACCTTTTACGTCGGCGATAGAGATGGCTACGTTTCCACGAGCGGCCAGTTCGTCCTGCGACTTGATTTCGTCTTCTTCACCTACCTCTTCGTCTTTCTTGATGACGGGCGCGGTAAATTTGATAGTACTTTTCAAGGGAGGCGGAGGTGTCGTCGGCTTCATCATGGGACGCAACTCTTCGTTACGTTTGATTTCGGCTTCGGGCAGTTTGGCCAGTGTGGTAACTTCGTTTACAACAATTTTGTTTTCTCTTTCTGGTGCGATGAACTTAATCAACATCGGGAGCGTGATAACCAGAATGACGGCAACAATCACTATGAGGGTAGCGATGTTGTGTCGCTTCGGGGTGTCGAGACGCATATCATATGCGCCATACGCTTTGTTGCGGTCTTTGAAGATCAATTCACACCAATCTTTCGAAATTAAATCTATTTTTGCCATTTTCGTTCGATATTAATGTGAATTATTGCTGTTGCATTTGTTCGCGGTCGATTTGATTGGTGAGTTCACCTTTCTTCTCGTAGTTTTCTACCAACCATTCGTCACCTTCGGCAATGTCGACAATTGCATAGCGGTTGATGCTGCAAATGTGCATTTCGTCCAGTGCATCGATGAGGTTTTTGTAGGTAGAATCGTCGGTAGCCTTAATAATGACGATAGGTGCGGTTTTGGAGTCTTTGATTTCAGCGGCTCTTTTGTCGTACTCTTCGTCGGACATTTTGGTAGCTATCTTCTCTTTTTTCAGCTCTCTGATTTGCGATACCACTTCCTGGTTACGGTAGAGGAGCATGGCTCTCAGACCGTCGTCTTTGTAGGTGGTTTCTTGCAACGAGGTCCAGTCTTCGTAGTTGGGCTCACCCGAGTAGTAGTATACGCGGTCGTCGCTTCCGAGAATAAGGGTGATAGCACGTGATGCGGCTACTTTGTCTCGTTCTTGCTCTGTCAGTGTTTTATCGTTTGACGGCATACTGATTTCCATCGTCTGAGGTTTGCTCATAGAGGTACAGAGCATAAAGAAAGTCAAGAGCAACATGTTCATGTCGACCATAGGGGTAAAGTCGACACGGATGTTCATTTTTTTCTGTTTCCCTTTCTTCTTGCCGCCGGAGTCTTTTTGTTCTACTTCTGCCATAATTTCTTAGATTCTAACAGTTATTAAAAATCGCCGGAGACACTTTTCAGCGTGGTGATCAGGTTGTAGCGGTTCTCGCGCAAGTCTTGCAGAGACGACATTACTTTGTGAATTTCGGAGTAAGGGGTGTTCTGTGCGGCTTTGATGGCGATACGCATGTCACGATTGGTTTTACGAGCGGCTTTTACCCATGCCTTGAATTCGTTGGAGGGGTTGGCGGTGGTATCGATGGGGATACCGGTTCCCTGTTTAACCATAACCTCTGTCTGTTTGTCAAAGGGCAGGTCGAGCAACGATTTCATTTGTGCGATAGGTACGCCGAAGTAATCAGAGGCTTGGAAGTTGGCCAATTCTTGGTCGGTAAATTCGTAACCGTATTCGGCTGCTACTTCTTGCAGCATCGGTACTCGCATACCCGGGTCGGTTCCCATAAAAATGCGTCCGTTAGATTCTACCAATATTTGCAGTACGTTGGTTTCGGGAATTTTTATTTCTGAAACCGAAGACGGCACGGCAATTTGTACGGGCTCGGGCTCTACGAAAGTCGATGTCAGCATGAAGAAAGTAAGCAGAAGCACAGTTACGTCGCTCATCGCGGTCATGTCGATGGCGGTACTCTTCCTTTTTACTTTTACTTTTGGCATAATCGTACAGTTTCGGAGTTAATTACTTGCTGTGGTTAGCGGCGTAAGATTGTACGATTGAGAAGCCTACTTCGTCGATGGCGTAGGTGATTTTGTCGATTTTGCTGGTGAAGAAGTTGTAGGAGATTACAGCGCAGGCACCGGTGGCGATACCGAAGGCGGTGTTTACAAGGGCCTCGGAAATACCAGTCGAAAGGGCTACCGAGTCGGGAGCACCAGTGGCGGTGGCAAGAGCGGCGAATGAACGAATCATACCGAGCACTGTACCGAGAAGTCCGACAAGAGTACCGAGGGTTGTCATGGTGGCGATAACCGCAAGGTTCATTTCCAGGGTCGGGAGTTCGAGTGCGGTAGCCTCTTCTACTTCTTTCTGGATGCTGGCCAGTTTCTGTTCTTTGGTCAATTCGGTGTTGTTCTCCATCTCAGCGTATTTTTTCAGGGCAGAAGTTACTACGCTACCTACAGAACCTTTTTGTTTGTCGCAAAGTTCTTGGGCTTTTGCCAAGTCATTGGCAGCCAAGGCATTCTTTACCTTGATGACAAATTTGGTAAGGCTGCCGGTACCTTTGGCGGTCATGATGGCGAATGCACGTTCGATACTCAGTACCAAAACGGTGAGCAAGAGGGTTTGCAGCACAGGCACGATAATACCACCCTTGTAGATGGTTCCCAGCAAGTTTCCGGGTTTGGGTTCGGCTTTGGTTGCGTCGGTGAAGTTGTTTACGTCTCCGAGAACGAATACGTAGATGCACACAGCGATGATGAAGCATACCACGATTACGAGGAATGCAGATTCAATACCACGAAATCCTTTTGATTCTTTCTTGGCTTTTTTTGCTTTGGGTTGTTTTGTCTCCATAATAAAAGAGTCTTTTTAATTGGTTTACAGTTTTTGTGAAGTTTTATGTTTGTTTTTGTCGCTTGATAGTCTTTTTCCTTTTATGGGCATTTTTTGGACACGACTTGTAGCCTCCCTTTCGGGTGGAAGTACAAATTTTTCGGTGCCGTAATTTATGTAGTCAACTCTTTATGCATGATTGTGTTACATGGCTTAGATATCTTTCTGATATTTTCTGCTCCGCTTTTTTATGTTGAAAACACGGCTCAAATATAGAACATCTTTTTCAAAAGAAAAAACAACGGATAAAAAAAGTTGGCGCCAAACTGTGATTTCGGAGAAAAACGTGAGCCTTTTATTACACTTATTTGTTTTTCAAGAATCGTCTCATTTTTTATATCAAAGAGTTTTTTATTACTTTTGTTTTGGTAAAAAAGATATATTATGAATAACGATGCCGATATGCTTTCCGACTTGACTCAAAAGGTGGTTGAGTCGGTCCGCCCTGTAGGGCGGTTTATATACCAGGAGCGGTCGGTTTTTGACCCTTCCCGTATTGAAGAGAAAAACCTTCATGATTATGTTTCCTATGTCGACCGAGAGTCCGAACGCCGTTTGGTGGCACTGCTTTCTACGCTTTTGCCGACGGCGGGTTTCATTACCGAAGAGGCTACGGCTGCCTATGCCGGAGAGCCGTACGTGTGGATTATAGATCCTCTTGATGGTACAACCAACTATCTGCACGCTCATGCTCCTTATGTTGTGAGTGTGGCGTTATATGGCAGGGAGGCCGGATTGCTTGTGGGAGTGGTCTACGCTCCTTCCAGTGATGAGTGCTTTTATGCCTGGAAAGGTGGTGGGGCTTATCTCAATGGAACCCGACTTGTTGTTTCATCGGCCGACTCGATAAGCGCCGCCTATCTTCATTTGGGGCTGCCCTATGATGCTGTCAAGTATGGCCGGTTATCGGCTGCTTTGCTGTCGCGTTTTTATGGTCGTGTAGGTGCTGTGCGCATTGCCGGTTCGGCGGCTATGGATATTTGCGATGTGGCGGCAGGTCGGTGCGATGCTTACATCGAACCCTCTTTGCATGTATGGGACGTTGCGGCTGCCATGCTTATTTTGCATGAAGCGGGTGGGGTGATTACCGATTTTGCAAACTTCTCCTGGCTCGACATAATGCGACGCGGCGATGTGCCCGAGGTAAACCATTATGATGTGGTGGCTGCGACGCCACGGTTGCATGCCGAGGTGCTGGCCGGAGTCCACGATTGTCTTTGATTGCCTTTTTGCCTGATGATGAAAAACGGGAACCCCTAAAAGGGCTCCCGTTTTCTTATCTTATACGGTATGCTGCTTATTTTTTCTTTTTGATTTTTATTGTGCAGGGCTGGTCCAAGTCTTGTTTCCAGTTTTGCAGGTGCTCAAACCATGCTTCGGGGGTTTTGTATCCGAAGGTTTCTTTCATCGAAGTGAAGGTGATATAGTAGGTCATGCATTCTTGTTTGGGTGCATGTACCTGATAGAGGTAATTGACCTTGTCGTTGATTTCGCTGACGATGTATTTCTGCGGAAGGTAAGTGCCCAGACCTACCGTCTCCTTGGCATATTTTATGGTGTCGTTTACGGGCCAGTGTGTGCCCCAGCAGCCTACGAGACCTTCATGATCGCTGAACGATTGTGAGCCTTTGATGTTTTGTACACCGGTGCAGAAGATTTCGTCGCCGAGCGGTTTGTCAAAGATGACATCGACTTGGGCATCGCGATGTCCTCCGTAGAGCGTGTATCGGCAGGTCATGTTGAGACGGCTGTCGCCATATTTCCAACCGCGCACGGCCATCTGGCAGATGGTGCGCACGGGGCCGTAGGCCAGAATTGTGGCGGTGCGTTCGGATACGGGCTCTATGTGCACGGCTTTCTGTTTCTTGGCGTCCCAGCCTTTGAGGGCTCCGATACCGCAGCTGCCGCTTACCAGGAGCACGTCATCGCCGAATCCCTGCGCCAACTGTTTGTCGTCGGGGTACCAGCCGCTGGCTTCGACTTCAAAGCCTTTGTTGAATTTACCGTAGATGTCGATGGTCTGTTTCTGGTCGAAGTAGATGCGGTAGGCAACCAGTTCCGATTCGAAGGCGGGCCCGTGGTGGTAGAGGTTGCTGTAGACCTTTGAGGTGCCGGGTACGCTCAGCGAGTTGATTTTGGGGTGCTTGTTGCGTTTGTTGCTTTTGTCGTAGATTTTCATGTCGGCATATACACGGGCCGGATAGCGGTCGGGTGCGGCTTCTTGGCTCGAGACGACGAGTCGCAGTTGCTTGGTGGTGCGGGCCGGCATATTTATGAGGAAGGCTATTTCGTCGCCTGCACCGTCGCGGTCGAGGTCGTCGGTCTGTGAGGCAATTTCCTGTTCTCCCTCATAGACAGTTGCCGAGACGATGGGAAAGTTGCATTTCAGTTCGTCGGTTTTTACCACGACGGGATAGTCGGTTTTCTCTTGTCCCCAAGGATTTTCAACATCTATGTAGAAGGTTTTTTCTTGTGCCGACAGGTGAGTGCCGATGCAGAGAACGACCAGGCACAATGTGAGTTGACAGAATCGTTTCATGGATAAGTTTTTTTATGATTGATGTTTTTTTAGAAGGTGACGCTGAACACCAGTTGCCACATGTTGCTTTTGCTTGAAAAGTTGTCGGACAGAATGTCGTTCCACCCTTCGGTGAATGTTTCGCGCACGGAGTTCCCAATGGGCAGACGATAGTTGATGGCGGCGCGCAGATGCTTGAACAGTATGACACCGGCCATGAAGTTCAGACCTACGGTGCTTTCGTTGTTGATGAGACGGGCGCCGGCCGGCTGGGTATTTTCTTTACCGATGATGTCGTAGAGTTTGTTGGTAAGATTGTCGTTTTTGATGTCGAAGGTGAATGAGGGTCCTACGCCGGCATAAAGGCCGATGATTTTAATAGGGTTGAAGGTAAATTTCAGGTAAAGAGGAATGTCGAGTGAATGCCTGAAATAGTTGGTTACTGCATAGTTCTCGGTATTGGTGAAGTGGGTGCGACGTTGGAGATAGAGCAGGGAGCCGTCGATGGAAAGTCCCAGGGGAAAACTTATTTCGGCCATGGGACCGACGAAGAATCCACAGTCGTTGTCGTATTTGATGTTTTCGGCCAACCCTTTGTAAGAGCTTCCCGAGAGATTGATACCGCCTTTGATACCCCAGTTGAAGTCTATGGCCCGGGTGGGCACAGTCAAGCCGAGGAGTATCAGTAATAAACAGATGGTTTTTGCGGACTTTTTCATAGGAAATGTTTTTGATTTATTATACAAAGATAGAGAATTCTTTACGAAAATCTTTTTTCGTGTGGTCAAACACTCTATAAAAATCGTTAATCTTCGGTTCTCTCTATTTTTTTTGATGCTGCACATTTTTTATGCGATAAAATTTTTGCAATTCAAGAAAAGATTATACCTTTGCCCCGCATTTGAGAAAAAGGCGCGCTGTATGTTGCCTTTTATCCCGGGTGTCGATGGCGGGGTAGCTCAGTTGGTTAGAGCGTCGGATTCATAACCCGGAGGTCACGAGTTCAATTCTCGTCCCCGCTACTTTCTTTCAAAGGTTGTCTTTCTTTTGTGGTGAGGCAACCTTTTCTTTTTTCTTATTCTTCCGCGGGTATTCGCGTTTCTTTCGATGTTGAGATATCTCTATATAGTGGCCGGCACGTTGTCGTTGATTTTGGGCGTTGTCGGTATCTTTGTGCCACTGTTGCCCACGACACCCTTTTTGTTGTTGGCTGCAGCGCTTTATTTCAAAAGTTCGCCTCGCCTGTATGATTGGTTGTTGCGGAATCGTTATTTGGGGGTATATATCCGTAATTTCAGGGAGTATAAAGCCATACCTTTACGGGCAAAGATAGTTTCGACCGCTCTTTTATGGGCAACAATCGGCTATTGTGTGCTGGCGGTTGTCGATGCTTTGTGGTTGCGCCTGTTGCTGGCCGCGATAGCGGTGGGAGTAACCATACACATATGGAGTTATAAGACATTGCGTAAAAATAAAAATGACGAGACTCATGGGAAATCTTGAATCGGCGTTGGCTCTTTCGTCGGCTCGTGTTGAACAGGCGTGGCAGATTCTGAAAACCGGCGGTTTTTTTGAGGCTTGGGCTACGATAGGAGCTGAGCCTCATGTGGTGGGCTCGTTGCGAATGGGTCTGTTGGTAAAACATCGCGACATAGACCTGCACATATATTCGTCCGAATTGTCGGTGTCGGACAGTTTCCTTGCCGTCGCGCATTTGGCGCAGAACGGAGTCGTGCGCCATGTCGAATATCGCAACCTTATCGATACGGATGAGCATTGCATCGAATGGCACGCAGGCTATGTCGATGACGGTGGAGAAGAGTGGCAGGTCGACATGATACACATTTTGCGCGGCAGCCGTTACGACGGTTATTTTGAGCGGGTGGCCGACCGCATATCGGCAGTGCTTACCGAGGAGATGCGTCGTGCGGTTTTGCTGTTGAAATATCTGACGCCCGACGATTGTCATGTGGCCGGCATCGAGTATTACCGGGCTGTAATAGAGGGCGGGGTACGCACGTATGAAGATTTTCTTGAATGGCGTTGCGACCATCCGCTTCTCGGAGTTGTCGAGTGGATGCCTTGAAAAAATGGCTCTTGATTTTCGTTTGCATTTGTTGTAAAATTCTTACCTTTGCGCCGTTTTTTCAGAAGGAAGCTCCTTATTAGGTTTTCAAAAGATTTTATATGAAGGGAGAAAAAGATTTTCATCGTATCGTCGATTTTGTTACCGAGTATGCCGTGAGGCTGATGGGGTCGGGGGTACATACATCACGGGTGGTGCGCAATACCTTGCGCATCAGTGAAGCGTTGGGGGTAACCACGCAAATGACGCTGTTGCACAAGACCATTATCTTCTCGATTCACGACAAGGAGTCGGGACAGGTGGTGAGCGATGTTGTTCCGGTCAAAGGATATCCTATTAGTTTTTTTCTGAATTCCGAGTTGAGTTCGCTCAGTTGGGCGGCGTACGATAATCACCTCTCTCTTGATGAGATTGAACGTCGATACAAACAGATTGTCGCCACGCCTCGCATCAACCATTATCTGCTCACCTTTCTGGTGGCTTGTGCCAACGGGGCATTCTGCCAACTTTTCGGTGGTAGCTGGGGGGCGATAGGCATCGTTTTTGTAGCTACGCTCATTGGTTTCACGTTGAAGAGTTTTATGCAGAAGCATCACATCAGTCACTATGTCATATTCGTTATCACGGCGTTTGTATCTTCGGCAATAGCTTCGGTCGCATTGCTGTTTGATGCCACGCCCGACGTGGCCATTGGTACGAGTGTACTGTTTCTCATACCCGGTGTGCCTTTGCTCAATGGTGTCATCGACATTGTGGAGAGTCACATTTTGTTGGGTATGACCCGTCTGGTCGGAGCATTGCTGCTGGTCATGTGTATTGCCGTAGGGCTTTCCATTACATTGGCCCTTGTTCATAACGGTTTGGTATTGCTTTAAGAGGGAGGAGATTGTAAAATGATAGGAACCATTATTGTAGACGGGATTTTTGCTGCCATAGCCGCTATCGGATTCGGTGCTATATCCAATCCTCCACGTCGGGCATTTCTCTCTATTGCCATTGCTGCTGCCATAGGTCATGCCTTGCGATTTTCGCTCATGCACTATGCCGGTGTCGATATCATTACAGCCTCGTTCTGTGCTTCGTTTGCCATCGGCTGGGTGAGTCTTTTTCTGGGTTCGCTCATTTATTGCCCCATGACGGTTATATATATACCGGCGCTGTTGCCCATGATTCCCGGTATGTATGCCTACAAGACGGTATTTGCCCTGCTGTTGTTTTCTCGAAACTTGTCCGACTCGGAGATGGTGCAGCACTACATGCAGGAGTTTTTTGTTAACGGAATCGTGGCTTGTGGAGTTATCTTCATGCTGGCCGTGGGGGCTACACTGCCATTTATACTCTATCCGTCGAAGCCTTATTCACTCACTCGTCGCCCGTCTGAATCAAAGGCCGATTGATTTATATTTTCACGAGATATTCTCTACCGGAACGGCGGCATTTTTGCCGCCGTTCCCCGTTTGAGGCTTGTCCCAGAGAAAAATGGCGGCCGAAAGGCGGAATTGCATTTGCCGTTCTTGGCGACATGTGCTATCTTTGCCGATGAATACAGAGCCCCGGAGAGCGGTACACAGCCGACGTATCTTTTGTCTCGGGACTTCTGAAACAGAGTAACCATGAAACTCGACGATTCGTTATTGCAAAAACATCTGGGGCACCCGCTCTTTCATTTTCTTACCGCAACGGCCGATGAGTTGGGCGTTCCCTGCTATGTTATCGGCGGTTATGTACGCGACATTTTCTTGCAGCGTCCCTCCAAAGACATCGATGTCGTTACCGTGGGCAGTGGCATAGCCTTGGCCGAGGCGTTTGCTGCCAGGCTGGGAAAGAAAGCTCACTTGTCGGTTTTCAGCAATTTTGGCACGGCACAGGTCAAGTACAAGGGGCACGAAATAGAGTTTGTCGGTGCCCGCAGGGAGTCGTACTCGCACGACTCGCGGAAACCGATTGTCGAAGACGGTACGCTGGCCGACGACCAGAACCGCCGCGACTTCACCATCAATGCATTGGCCATCTGCCTCAATAGAGACCATTTCGGCGAGTTGGTCGACTCTTTCGGGGGTGTGGCCGACCTCGATGCCGGCCTTATTCGCACTCCGCTCGACCCCGATGTTACGTTCAGCGACGACCCCCTGCGCATGATGCGGGCCATCCGCTTTGCCACGCAGTTGGGCTTCCGCATTGTCGATGAGACTTTCGATGCCATATCGCGTAACCGGGAGCGCATCAAGATAATCTCGGGCGAGCGCATTATCGACGAGATGAACAAGATGATGGCTTCGGAGCGCCCGTCGATAGGTTTTCTTCTGCTTGAAAAATGTGGGTTGTTGCCGATAATCTTTCCCGAGCTTCACGCCCTGAAAGGGGTTGAGACCGTCGACGGTCGCGGGCACAAGGACAACTTCTACCATACACTGGCCGTGCTCGACCAGCTGGCTGCCAAGAGCGACAACCTGTGGCTGCGCTGGGCTGCGGTATTTCACGACATAGCCAAGCCCGTGACCAAGCGCTACGATGCCAAGTTGGGCTGGACTTTCCATAATCACAACTACATCGGCGCCAAGATGATTCCCGGCATATTCCGCCGCATGAAACTGCCGATGAACGAGAAGATGAAGTTTGTGCAGAAGATGGTCGAGCTGCACATGCGCCCCATTGCCCTGGTCGAAGACGAGGTAACCGACTCGGCCGTGCGCCGGCTGCTTTTCGATGCCGGCGACGACATCGATTCGCTCATGCTGCTGTGCGAGGCCGACATCACGTCGAAAAATCAGGAGAAGGTGCGCCGCATACTCAGCAACTTTGCTCTGGTGCGTACCAAGCTGCACGACATCGAAGAGAAAGACCGTGTGCGTAACTTCCAGCCTCCTGTCACGGGCGAGGAGGTGATGCGCGTTTTTGCCCTGTCGCCCTGCCGGGTGGTGGGCGAAATCAAGACGGCCATCAAAGATGCCATACTCGACGGGGTGATTCCCAACGAACACGAGGCCGCCTATCGCTATATGTTGCAGGTGGCGGCTGAGAAGGGTTTGACTCCGGTCGCAGCCGACAACCGAGAGTAGGTATTTTCACCCCCCCCCGGAGAAGAAGCGATGCCTGCTTTGTCGGCTTCTGTTCTACCGATTGTGTAACTAAATGAAAACATACATGAAACTGAAAATTGTAATGGCCGCACTGCTCTGTGCAACGGCAGCTTATGCTCAGGAGGTCTACCGTTTTGATTTCACGGGGAAACACCGCCGTGGATATGTAACGGTCGATGCTTCGAAAGTCTATGACGATGTGTCGGGCTATGGCTTTGACTTCGGGCAGCACCCGCAATCTGATGGTAAGTCGCCTTTCTTTTTTTCTGTAAAAGTACCCGATGGGAATTACAAGGTAACCGTAAAACTGGGGGCCGAGAGCTCTGCCGGTGAGACCACCGTGCGGGCCGAGTCACGCCGTCTTTTTATCGAACGGGAAAAGACCGCAGCCGGTGAATTCAAGAAAGAGACGTTCATCGTGAACAAGCGTAACACCTACATTGCCGATGGAGTACGGGTGCGCATCAAGCCGCGTGAGAAGAAAAAATTGAACTGGGACGATAAGCTTACTCTCGAATTTAACGGTCCGGCTCCCCGGGTTGCCGAGGTGGTGATAGAACCTACCCACAAGGCCATAACGGTGTTCCTGTGTGGCAACTCTACGGTGGTCGACCAGGATAATGAGCCTTGGGGAAGCTGGGGACAGATGATTCCCCGCTTCTTTACCGACAAGGTGTGCATTGCCAACTATGCCGAGAGTGGTGAGTCGGCCAACACTTTCCTGGCCGCCCGACGCTTTGAGAAGGCTCTTACCCAGATGAAGAAGGGCGACTATGTCTTTGTAGAATTCGGCCACAACGACCAGAAGCAGAAAGGAAAGGGCAAAGGACCGTGGAGCTCGTTCTACGACAGCTTGAAAGAGTATATCGTGAAGACTCGCGAGAAAGGGGCGACCATTGTCTTTGTAACCCCTACGCAACGTAGAAGTTTTGGCGATGACGGAAAGATAAAGGATACCCATGGCGAATATCCGGCCGCCATGCGCAAACTGGCCGAGGAGGAGGGTGTCCCTGTCATAGAGCTGAACGAGATGACCCGTACACTCTACGAGGCACTTGGCGTGGAGAAGTCGCGCCGGGCGTTTGTGCAGTATCCGGCCAATACTTTCCCCGGTCAGACAAAGGCGCTCGAAGACAATACCCACTTCAACCCTTATGGAGCATATCAGATAGCCAAGTGTGTCTTGCAGGGTATAAAAGATAATAAATTGAAATTGGCTCGCTATATCAAGGATTTTAAAGGGTACAATCCGGCTCGGCCCGACAATGTCGATGCCTTTGTGTGGGACCTCAGCCCCTTTACCGAGATAGAGAAGCCCGATGGAAATTAATTTCTGTTAGTCGAAAAAACGACAAAGGGCCGGGAATTAAGAAGATTCCCGGCCCTTTATTGTGTTGGAAATTGGGCTGTTACCAGAGCAATTCGCCTTTTCCTTTACGGGTGATTTCGGGAGTCTCGCTGCTGCAATCGACGATGGTCGAGGGAGTGAATCCCCCGATGCCGCCGTCGACGAGGAGGTCGACCCGGTGTTCAAACTCTTCTCTCATCAATTCGGGGTCGGTGAGGTACTCGATTTCGTGATGAACCGATGTTACGGAACTCGACAGGAGCGGGTTGCCAAGTTGCTGGGCGATGGCTCTTGCTATGGCGTTGTCGGGGACGCGAATGCCCACCGTCTTGCGGCTTTTGTAGAGGTGGGGCAGTTGCGAGCTGGTGGGAAGTATGAACGTAAAGGCTCCCGGCAGGTTGCGGCGCATGAGCTTGAAGCAGGTGTTGCTCACTTTGGCATACTGGCTCAGCATACTCAGGTCGGGGCATATGATGGATAGCAGAGCCTTTCGCGGATCGATGTTTTTCAACTTGCATATCCGTTCCACGGCGCGCACGTTGAGCGCATCGCACCCCAGGGCATAGAGTGTGTCGGTGGGGTAGATGATGATGCCGCCCTGCCGTAGCGTGGCGACCACCCGTTCTATCTCTTTGGAATTGGGGTTTTCGGGAAAAAGGCGAATGTAATCCATGATTGCAGCGTTAAGTGGTACTAATCGACATGGTGGAGTATGTGCCCCATGCGCTCTTTTTTGGTGCGCATATACACCAGGTTATAGGGATTAGGCTCTATTTCAAGGGGCACGCTCTCTACGATTTCGAGTCCGTAGGCTTCGAGACCCACCCGTTTTACGGGATTGTTGGTGAGCAGCCGCATTTTTCTCACGCCGATTTGACGCAGAATCTGAGCTCCGACTCCGTAATCTCGTTCGTCGGCCTTGTGGCCCAGACAGATGTTGGCGTCGACCGTGTCCATACCCTGTTCTTGGAGTTTGTAGGCTTTCATCTTCTCCATGAGACCTATGCCACGCCCCTCCTGGTTGAGGTAGATAACAGCGCCGCGCCCCTCCTTTTCGATGGTCTGCATGGCCAGATGCAACTGGTCGCCACATTCGCATCGTTTCGAGCCGAAGATGTCGCCCGTCATGCACGATGAGTGCACACGCACGAGTATCGGTTCGTCGGCTTTCCATTCACCCTTGATGAGGGCAATGTGTTCCAGCCCGTTGGAGATTTGGCGGAAAGGTATCAGGCGGAAGTGGCCGTAGGCGGTGGGCATGTCGACTTCCGGGCCTTTCTCGACGAGCGATTCCTGTTTCAGCCGGTAGGCGATGAGGTCTCGTATGGCGATAATTTTGATGCCGAACTGGCGGGACTTTTCGATGAGTTGGGGCAGGCGGGCCATGGTGCCGTCTTCGTTCATGATTTCGATGAGAGCGGCAGCCGGGTAGAGGCCGGCCAGCCGGGCCAGGTCGATGGCGGCCTCGGTGTGTCCGGCGCGTTTGAGAACGCCTTTGTCTTGTGCGTAGAGCGGGTTGACGTGTCCCGGACGGCCGAAGGTCTCGGAAGTCGAGTTCGGGTCGGCCAGGGCCCGTATGGTGGCGGCTCTGTCGTGGGCCGACACGCCGGTTGAGCATCCTTCTAACTTGTCGATGGTGACGGTGAAGGGTGTGCCAAGTAGGGAGGTGTTGGTCATGACCTGCTTGTCGAGTCCCAGTTCGGCGCAACGTTGCATGGTGATGGGGGCGCAGAGTACGCCACGTCCCTCTTTGAGCATGAAGTTGACCTTTTCAGGGGTGATTTTCTCGGCGGCGATGATGAAATCGCCTTCGTTTTCTCTATCTTCATCGTCGACGACGATGACAAGGTTGCCGGCTTTGAATTCTTCAATAGCCTCTTCTATGGTACTCAGTTGGGTTGCGTCAGACATATCTATTTCTATTCCTTTCTTCCCCTTGTCGGGGCATTATTGTTTTTCGGTTTCTTTTTCGTTGATAAGCCGTTGGGCAATGGCTTTTATCTCTTGGCAGGTATGGTGTATCACTTGCAGTTCGTGGCGAAGCTGCTTCTGTTCCCAGCGGCCAATGAGGTAGACGGGTAGTGTGATAGGCAACAGCCACATGATGGCCCAGCCTATGGCCTTACGCCCACACGGATTGTAAAGCAGCAGGTTGCGCAAGATGGGATAGTCCATCAGTTTGGTTACCAATAGGGCCGAGCGGCAGTTTTGGGCCATTTCTACAAATTTCTCGACCTCGTCGTGCAGGTGGTGTATGGCCTTGCGGTCGTATCCTTGTGCCCAGTAGGCAAAGAACGACTGAGCCTTGTTTCCTGTTTTCTCTATGAGGCGAGAGCATTCCTCGTCGAGAATGTCGACCTGTTGCAGTATCTCTTCGGGGGTTGCTTCGTCAATAATGACCTCTTTGTGCATGACGTTGCGTGTTTCGGACTTTCCGACAATCTTTCGCAGGAAGTTGAGGTAGGCGTCTTTGTTGAAGACGGCCGAGTCGTTTACGGCCTTGTAGGTGAGGAAGATGCCGAGGGCCAGCAGCACGGCCGAGCTGAGCCACATGCCTTCCCACACGGTCCATCGCCCGTTCAGGGCCGATTTGTAGCCGGCGTTGTCGATAATGTAGTAGCAGATGAAGAGCAGCACCGAGATGACAACCGGGGTGCCCAACCCGCCTTTGCGAATGATGGCACCCAGTGGTGCGCCGATGAAGAAGAAGATGAGGCAGGCAAAAGAAAGGGTAAACTTCTTGTGCCGCTCTATCTCGTGGCGGCGCACCAGTATCTGTTGTTGGTTGGCCGATATGCTTCGGTATTCATATTCCTGACGTATGCTTTCGGCGCGGCCCAAGGCGCGGCTCAGCATGCTCTCCCGCTCTTGCAGGGAGGCGTTGGCGTAGATGCTGTCGATGTTGATGCGTGTGGGGGTCGATAAGTTTTGGGTGCCGTCTTCGCTTTGGGAGGCCAATTGTCCGAGTGCCGTTTTCGGCCGGTTGGGCCTATTGGCTGTGGTCCCTGAAAAGTAGCTGTTTTTCAATTCGCCGGCAATGCGGTTGCTGATGCTGTCGGTGCGGGCGGTCAGCGAGTCGATGGAGTGGGTGAGTTGGCTGATGTTCTGTCCGATGTATTGGTTCTGCATCACTCCTTCGTCCATGCGATTGAAGTTGGCATCGAAAGGTATGAGTATCTCTTTGGTGGAGAAAGATTCTCTGCGGTAGGGAATGTTCTGCGCATTGGTACGTTGGTTGCGCAGGTTCTCAAATGATTCACCGCTGTACAGGGTGAAGAAGAGGTATTGCTTGTCGTCGGTGAAGCTCAGTTTGCCCGAGTCGGCGAGGATGACCATCGCGTTGTCGAATCCCTCGGAGAAGTCGTAAATCATGAGGTCGTAGAGCATTCCCGTGTTGCGGTCTTTTTGTTTTACCAGCAGGTTGTATCCGCTAATTTGGTCGTAAAAGACGCCTTCGGGAATATCCAGTTCGGGCGATTTCTGCCGCACCGAGAAGAGCAACGAATACATTTTAACCTGTGCTTTGGGCAGGACGTTGTTCTGGAAAAAGAAAGCTCCGATGGCAATGAAGACGACGGCAACAATAAGGGGGTGCATGGTCTGTCGCAGGGAGATGCCGGCTGCCTTGATGGCCAGCAGTTCGAGCCGTTCACCGAGGTTCCCGAATGTCATGAGCGATGCCAGCAGCATCGACA
This sequence comes from uncultured Bacteroides sp., assembly GCA_905210875.1. Classification (GTDB taxonomy): domain Bacteria; phylum Bacteroidota; class Bacteroidia; order Bacteroidales; family UBA11471; genus Caccoplasma. Next base: position 15,722 of record CAJLYN010000004.1, read on the forward strand.
GGGGGAGGGCCATGGGTACGATGGTGAGCGCAGCATAGAAAAACAGCTCGGCCAGCACGCCTACTTCGATGCCTTTACCTACCAGCTCGTCGACATATTTCCACAGAAATTGCATCAGCAGCACAAAGAGGCTGATGAAGAACGTCATCAGGAATAACGGCAGAAACGTATTCAGAATGAAAAGATATAGTTTCTTGACAAGCGGCATGGCTGACTTCTTTCTGTCGCAAAAGTAGTGAAAAAAAAGTATTCTCCCGCGCCTTGTTTCTGAAAAAAGCACGGTGCCCGGCGGGCGTCATTCGGTTTATCAAGAGCCAAGTCGACGTTTCAGTGTGGCGACTTGTTCGTTCCACAGGTCGATACACTCTTCTTTCTCGTCGGGCTCGGTAAAATCGGTTATGGCGAGTGTTACGTTCGTGGTGAGCTCGTCGATATTGATGCGGAATTCAAAGTAGGCTTTCGGGTCTTCTTCGTCGAGCCACTTGAAACGAATGAATACTCCATTGAGTGAGCCTGTTTTTCGGGCCGACTGTTGGGTGGGCCCCCAATAAAACGTGTAGGTACGGCTGTCGCACACGACTTTGTCGGCGAACCAGTCGGCCAGTCCGTTTGGTGAACTGATGAACCCCCAAATGGAATTGGGAGAGACATTGTTCATGTCGTATTCGATGATTATTTTTTCTTTTGCCATATTTCTTAATTCGCGGCGAAAGTATAAATAAAATTTCAACTGTGTGTTATCTCACTCTTTTTTTTTGAGCGAGAGGCTATGGTAGGGATGTTTTCGGTCCAATGTCCGGACCGTTTTCGGTTGTCGACTCCTCATGAGCCGGTATCGCATTGTACAGGTTCGATTTTTCAAAAAAAACTTTTAAGGAAAATTTTATCCGGAAATGAATGTGAAACAGCGATATGGAACTTTTACGACAGTCTGTCGACCTTCTCCTGCACATCATTTGCATAAAAAAGAAAAGGTTGTCTCACGACAACCCGCTTTCTTTGTAAACCTTAAATTTAATACTATGAAAAAACATGGTACAAATATAGGGTTTGGAGTCTGTGCCTCCAAATATTTGTGTGAAAAACGACTTCTATTTAACAATGTTTGTGTGAAAAACAATTCTCTTGTTAACAAAATATCTATTTATCTTTCCGATTCAAAATATTTGTTGAAAAACAGAAGCTGGTAGTCGAGCGCATTGGCTGAGTAGTCGGAGGTGTGTCGCCCTGGACGATTGTAGTAGTCGTGGGGAATGTTCCGCCGGAGCAACTCATAGTGGAGCTTCTGGTTGACGGTATAGAAAAAATCGGCGTATCCGCAATCGATGACGATGTGTAGCGACTTGTCGGGAAAAGAGTCGAGCAGATTGATGACGGTGTGTGCGTCCCAGCGTTCGGGATATTCGGTGTAGCTGCCAAGTTGCTCTTTCATTTTCCAATTGTTGGGAAACGGTCGTATGTCGACACCGCCGCTGATGCTGCCTCCTGCACCGAAAATGTCGGGGTGCCGCATCGAGAGCCACAGGCCGCCGTGTCCGCCCATGCTGAATCCGGTAATGGCGCGCCCTTCGCGGCAGGCGCGTGTGGCGTAATGACGGTCTATGTAGGCGGTGAGTTCGTGCGAGACAAAGGTCTCAAACTGCGATTGGGGCTGGGTGGGACTGTCCCAGTACCAACTACTCTCACCGTCGGGACATACGAAAATGAGGCTGTCGCGGGTGGCTATTTCGTTGAGCGATGGTTTGGTACGTATCCATGTGTTCTGATTCCCGCCATATCCGTGCAGGAGGTAGACAACGGGATAGGAGCATCTGGTGTCATAGTCGTCGGGGAGCACGATGAGGCAGGGAATGGAACGTTTCATCTTGTCGCTGTGAATCTCTTCCTGTACGATTTTTGCCGGTGCAGCCAGTGTGACGAGCAGAAGAATGAGGGTAAGAATCTGTTTCATGTGGAATCGGTTGTCGGTTTTTGTGATGCAAACTTAGTAAAAATTGTGAAAGTAGTGGCGTCTTCTGTTTCTGTCAATGGAGAGCCGCGGCTCTTGTGTAACGCCGGGCTTGTCCGAATATGTAGGCATGGGAGCCGTTAATTGCGGAGGTTACAATTCTGTTCCGGGTTATCTTGTCGTAAAAATTTTGAATTGACGGAATTTTTTGCGTTCGACTTTCGTTACTTTTGCAAGAAAATCAAAGGTATGTCTGATAAGAAAAATCTGGCTATTCCGTTGGAAGAGTGGTTTGAGGAGAATAAGCGGCTGCTGCCGTGGCGGGAGACAACCGACCCTTACCTGATTTGGGTGTCGGAGATTATCTTGCAACAGACGCGCGTGGCACAGGGACTCGACTATTACAACCGCTTTGTGGCGCGTTTCCCCGATGTGGCGGCTCTGGCCGATGCCGATGAAGACGAGGTGCTGAAATATTGGGAGGGGCTGGGCTATTACAGCCGGGCCCGCAACATGCACACCGCCGCCCGGCAGGTGATGCACGATTTCGGCGGATGTTTTCCCGATACCTACGAGGGGATACGCTCCCTCAAAGGGGTGGGCGATTACACGGCGGCGGCGATTGCTTCGTTTGCCTACGGGTTGCCCCATGCGGTGGTCGACGGCAATGTGTATCGTGTTTTCTCCCGGCTTTTTGCCATCGATACGCCCATCGATACGACGGCGGGGCACAAGTTGTTTGCCGCCTTGGCCGACGATTGGCTCGCCCGCCGGCGGCCGGCCGTGTACAATCAGGCTGTCATGGAGCTGGGAGCATTGCTCTGCCTGCCCCGTTCGCCGCAATGCCCCGTGTGCCCGTTGTCGGAGTGGTGCGAGGCTGCCGCATTGGGACGTCCCGAGGCTTACCCCGTAAAGCAGGGTAAGAGCGAGGTGCGTCCCCGCTATTTCAACTATCTGGTGATACATTGCGGCGACGATGTGTTTATTTCCCGCCGGGAGAAGCGCGACATCTGGCGCAATCTCTATGAGTTTGTCCTCATAGAGAGCGAGGGGGCACTCTCAATGGAAGAGTTGCAGCAGACGGCCTCTTACCGTAGCCTTTTCGATGGTGTGGAGGTAAAGGTGGTGGCTCGCCCTTTTGAACGTCGTCATGTGCTGTCGCACCGGGTTATCCATGCTGTCTTTTATACCCTCGAAATAGATCAGGCGTCGCCCCGGTTGGCTTCTTATATGCGTGTGCCGTTTGCCGATGTGAAACACTATGCCTTTGCCCGGCTCACGGGTCTCTACTTCGACCATCTGGAACAGAGCGGCCGCCGACCCTCATTGGGCTGGGAAGAGTAGGACGACAATCTTATTCCCCGACGGGTTGTTCCCGGGTCTCTCCGTTGATGAAGAAACTGAAATTGACGCTGCCGTAGGTGCGCTGCTGGTCGAAGCCCGGGAGCGACGAAAAGTCATACTTCCGCGAGTGTTCGAGTACGAAGAGGGCACCCGGTGCCAGAATGCCGCTGTTGAGGATAAGTGGTGCCACAGAGGCGAACTGCGGCAGGTCGTAGGGAGGGTCGGCAAAGACGAAGTCGAATTTTTCCCGGCAGTTCTGAACGAAGCGGAACACGTCGCCCTTGATGGGGCGTATCTCGCGTGCGCCGAGCTGGGTGGCCACTTTGCATATGAAGTTGTACTGTACGGGGTAGTTCTCGACCGAGACGACGCGCGCACAACCCCGCGATGCCAGCTCGAAACTGATGGCCCCTGTCCCGGCAAAAAGGTCGAGGGCTTTGAGCCCGTCGAAGTCGAGCAGGTTTTGCAATACATTGAAGAGGTTTTCCCGCGCAAAGTCGGTCGTAGGTCTTGCCTTGATGTTGGTCGGCACGTCAAAACGCCCCCGGCCGTATTTGCCGCTTATAATCCGCATAGAGGTATGGTTATCAGTTCAAACGGAGCGTCGATAGTCTCTTTCCCGATGCGGAAAAGTTGCGAGGGGAAAGGATAGGGGAGGACGCTTTTGAGGTATTTCTGTAAAATTTCGGTAAGGGGTTGCCGCATACTCTTTTCGCCGGCGAGGTAGAGCCTGTCGCGCGCCTGGTCGAGACTCAACTGTTTCCAGGAGAGCAGGGTGAAGTAGGCAATGTCGTCGGCCGTGGTGTAGTCGAAGGTGTTTGCCAGCAGCAAACGACCCTGCTTGAAGACGATAAGGTCGAACCGCTCTCGGCGTAGGTGCAGGTAGACCTTTGCTTCGTTGCCGTTGCGGCTGTGCAGGAAAAAGTATTCGCTGAGCGGTGTGAGCGGGTGAAGTACCGTCGCAACCGGGAAGGTGCGGCACAAGAAGGGGTATAACTCCCGGTCGAGGCCGAAGAGCAGGTAGGCCCGGTTCAACGTCAGGCGGTTCTCAACAATATAATCGTTGTGCCCCGGATAGCAGAAGTCGTAGTAGGGGGTGCGGTTCTCTTCGCACGTCTCCATCTCTTCGGGTACGAGGGTGAAACGCGGTGTGTCGACAAGCAGGTAGGTGCGGTCATATTCTTGCAGCAACTGCGGATTTTCGTAGATGCTGTTCTTGACATTTTCACATAATGTCCGGTTCTTGGCGGTAAAGTCGATGGTGTAGGACTGGTAGGTGTCGTCTTCGAGTGGGTCGAACGTGGCAAAATAGATACCGTCATTACGAAGGTTTACCAGCAAGTGCTTACCAGTGGGAGGAAGAGTCGTGTTTAAAGGTATGCTCATGTTGTAGAGTTTCTGAAACAGACGGGCCGGAGGTGCCCTGTTGGGATTGGCCGACTTTGTTTTTATGTCTACAAATGTAGTGAAAAATATATTTTTGGAAGAGATATATCGGCATTTGCTGCGATTCTGTGTTAAAAATGAGTTTTCTGAATAATAAAGTTCTTGAAGAGAAAGAACAAACGATAGATTCTTGTATTTTTGCAAACAAAAACAATTACTTTAAAACTTTATGAAACGTTTTTCAACCTGTTGCCTTTCATGGCGCTCTTTTTGGTTGGCCTTGTGCCTCTTCTCGTGGGTGTCGTGCTCCGATGAAGAACCGTTTTCCGACGATAATATTGTAGTCCCGCCCGTAACCGATTCTGTTCCTTCGGGTGATGTGTTGATTGCCGATGAGAATCTGCGGGCTGCTCTGCTCACTCTCTTGCAGACCGATGAACTGACGGCCGAAAATCTGGCCACGGTACATAATCTTTCGCTGCGTGCCAAGAATTATTCCACGCTTGAAGGTATTTCGGCGTTGGTCAATCTCGACTCTCTCACCATAGACAACAATATAGGAAAAGCTCTCATTGAGTTTCCTGCCGAAATAGCTTCGATGAAACACCTTTCCTACCTTGATGCATCGGGCGTTTTTCGTGGTACGTTGCCCGATTCACTGTCGGGTTTTACCTATTTTGCCGTGGGTGAGAGTTTTATGGAAGGGAATATTCCTCCTCACCTGATGGATTTATCGGCCGAACGCATTATGTTGCATATTTCCCGTAGCCGTTTTTCGGGTCTTCCGGTCGATACCTGGATTAAGTTGTGTTCTGATGCCGAAGAATTTGAGGTGTCTCCATCGCTGGCCCCGCAGGCCAACGGCTATTTCCTGTCGCTCTACGACCCCGATAGTGCGTTGCATACGCAGTACCATGCCGATGGCGACTTTGAAATATACCAGACTCACACCAAGGGAAATGGTATCAATATGTTTATCGTATGCGACGGTTTTGACCATTCCTGCAATGCGGTGGGAGGAGTTGCCGAAAAGGTAATGAAGTTCAGTGTCGAACAGATGTTTGACATCGAGCCCATGACGTCGTTGCGTGAATATTTCGATGTCTATCTCGTCTATGCCGAGTCGCCCGAGAAGGGAATGACCTACTCTACGAGCGGTAAAGAAAACGATTGGGACTGGTATGTCGAGACTAAGTTCAATACGCGGCAGCCAAGTGTGAGTGGCCGCTATTATCTCTGTGATACACCGGGTATCCTCGATTTTGTGAGTCAAAGTACCGGCATTTCGGCCCGTGGCGGTATAGTGATGCTTATAGCCCATAACATGATACACGGCGGTTCGGCCGGCATGGAGTATGTGGCCGATCGCACCTCGTTCAGTGTGTCGACCGTAGAGCCTAAGTTTGCCAAGACGGTATGGCACGAGTGTGTGGGCCATTCCATCGGTTGGCTGGCCGATGAGTATGTCAGCTCCGAGAATGCTTTGCTCGAAATACCTCAGGAGACAAAAGATTATATGGTATGGGACTATAACCGTTATGACTATTGCCGCAACGTGGCTTTCTCGAACGATACGGCCTCGGTATGGTGGGCCGATTTCATCGGTGACGAACGTTATGCCGACGAGGAGATAGGCCTTTACGAGGGTGCCAATTACTGGGGCAAAGGTGTGTGGCGTCCGACGGAAAACAGTATCATGAATACCTACGATCGCGACCAGCAGTTCAATGCACCGTGTCGGGCCATTATCTACAAGGAGGTGATGAGTCGGGCCTTGGGTAGCGAGTTTACCTATTCTTACGAAGATTTTGTGAAGTTTGACATGAAAGAGTCTTACTATCCGTTGGTGCCCTGATTTCGAGTTTGTTACAGGACGGAGAGGGGGCGGTATCCTATGAGATGCCGCCCCCTCTCTTGTGTGTATCTCTCCGCTTGATATACTTGATATATTGGTATGTCTTGTAGATGATGGGAAGTCGTATCAGTCGGCGGCAATGGCGTGGTTGTCGGTTGTCAGAAGGAGGTCTCGTTGCGTAGCTGAGGCTTTTCTTGTCTTACTCCGAAAGTTGCGGAAACAAGGCATCATTACCACGAGAGCTGTTTTGCCGGGTTGCAGAGAAGTTTCCGGCATGGTGTGATTGTTCCCCTGCCCGAAAAAAGAACGAGGAGTACCCCTTATGAGGGGTGCTCCTCGTTGTATAGAGAGAAGTTATCGGACCTATTTTATGGGGGCACGGAGTTCAGCTGCCATCTGTATGAAGTTGTTGCTTTGCGGTCCCATGCGCATGGCCATGGTCATGCCGCTTTTTGCCTGTTTGGCTTTTTGGGCTTCTTCCTGTTCGAGTATGGTAGCGTATTTATCGCACCAGATGGCGGCATGGTTACGCAGTTTCTGGTCGGTGCAGAGCTTGTTGATGCGAATTACCCAGTTGTAAACTTCGAGCATGTCGGCATCGTATTTTGAGATGAGCTTATCGCCGTACGAGATGTATTTTTTCCAATCTTGCATGCACTCGGCATAATACATGAGGGTAGAGATTTCTATTTTCTTGGCCTCTTTTACCTTGTTCTTTTTCATGTATTTCATGTAGTCGTCGAATCCTTTTTCGTCGAAAGTGTAGGTGCCGTCATTGCCCTTCACTACAAATTTACGGCCGTAGAGGTTCCAGGTAAAGCGCTCTTTCATGTTGACCTGCATATCGCCGTATTGTGCGATGAACTTGTCTTTGTTTTCGTGGAAGAAGACAAAGGGCTTGGAGTAGGGCGACTCGACGTAACCCATGAACAGGCTGAACAACTTGCGGTTGGTGAGCATCTCCTCGTATTTGTTTTCGAGGTAGGGAGTTACGACTTCGGCCAGACGATCTTTTTCGTTGGCATCGGAGAGTATTTCAACATATTCTTCGATAAATTCATCGCTGCGTTCGCCGGCATCGTAGCGGGCGTTCATGGTTTTGAGGTTACGTCCCGACAAGCCCGAGGTAGTGCTTTTGAGCAGCGACTGGGCGTTGTTGTAGCCGACGATTTTGTGAATGACTTCTTCGGAAGCCGGGTCGATGAAGACCATGGTCGGATAGGCGTTCACACCGAGTTTGTCTTTTTGGGCCACGCCATCGGGCGTTTCCATGTCGAGTTTGAGGTTGACAAACGATTCATTGAAGAATTCGGCTACCTGAGCATCTTTAAAGGTAGTACGGGCCAGTTGCTTGCAGGGACCGCACCATTGGGTGTAGCAGTCGATAAACAGAATCTTCCCGCTGTCTTTGGCTTTCTGCAAAGCTTCGGCATAGGGACATTCAAGGAACACGATACCCGTTTCGTTTTGAGCCGGGGTGGCCTGTTCCTGAGCCGACACGCTGCACAAGGGAAGAAATGCAGCGAGCAATAGCATTAATTTTTTCATATATACAGTATTTTATAGGTTAGAATCCGGTGTTTTGCTGGATGACTCCGTCTGAAATCTGAACTTCATATTCGGGTATGGGCAGAATCTTTTTGTTGTTGGGCAGACCTTTCACTTTCAGGTCGCGGCCGGTGCGGATGAGGTCCCAGCGGTAGTGCCCTTCCATGGCCAGCTCGCGGTTGCGCTCGACGAGTATCGAGTCGACAAAGGCTTCGACCGAGGGGAAATCTTCGGCGGTGAGTTCGGCCGGTTTCTGTCCGTCGGGGAAAGGTTTGCATCGAATGTCATTAAGCAGTTGCAGTGCTTCGGCATCGATGCTGTTTGTGGTGTAGGCCAAGGCTTCGGCACGAGTGAGCATTATTTCGGAGAGCCGAATGTACTGTACGTCGCAGTAGCAGCCGCCATTGTCGTATTTCATCGACGCTTTGAGGTTGGAGTTTGTCGTGGCAGAGCCTTGTTGTATGAGGTATTCGTTGGTGGTTCCATAGCCTCGCAAGTCGCCGGGCAAGTAGCTGTTGATGAGTGAGTCCGACGTAGAGAAGCTGGTTTTGGAATATACCGATGTCCATCCGCACGGGAATACGTTGGTGCTGATGCGGCTGGGCTGGAAGAATATCAACTCCGTGGCGTAGTTGGTGGGATCGGGATAGGTCGAGTTTTCGTACACGTTGCTGGGGAAGATGTTGGTACGGTGGTCGTTGTAGGCATCATTGAATGTGATGTTTGGCGATTTGAGTACCTCTCCGGCGTAATAGGCTGCCTGTCCCAGTTCGGTAAGATTTTTGGTGTATGTGCCTTTGTATAGGTAAACTCGCGATAGCAGTGCTTTGGCGACAGTGGCTGTGGCCCTATATCGAAGGGCCGGCTCGTAATCGGTCTGAGGCAGATCGGGGATCGCCTCTGTGAGGTCTTGTATAATCATGTTGTAGACATAACCCACCGTTTCACGAGCCTGGATATCTTCGGGCTTGTAGCCGTCGTAAGGGGTGAGCCGCACGACAAGGCCAAGGCCGTTGTCTTCGCCCACAAGAGCACCGTCGCCGTAAAGGCAGAGCAGGGTAAAGTATTCGTAGGCACGGAGAAATTTGGCTTCGGCAATGTGTTGTCTCATCATTTGTGCATCGTACTGACCAAATTCGGTGATTCCGGCAATGATGTTGTTGGCGTAATCGATGGCGTTGTATCCGTATTGGTAAATGTCTTTGATAAAGCCATCTTGTTCATCGGTTGTATATTCGCACTTTTCCATGGCAAGAAAACTCGATGCACCGTTCTGTACGGTGATGTTTTCGGTGCCGATGTCGGCGAGTTGGAAGGCAAAGTAGCTATTGGTGTAGTTGTTCTGGTCGTTAGGGGCACCCGAGAGCAATACGCACAAGCGTGTATAGGCGCCCATAAGGGCAGCCTGAGAAGTTTTCTCCTCTTTATAGACGGTCTCGTCGACCATGGTGTTCTGGGGGGCATAGTCGAGTTCACAGGCGCTGAACAGAGTCAGCGAGGCAAGTAAGGATATGGATAGCAAAATAGGTTTCATCATGTTGTTGTCCTCCTGAAATTAAAGTCCAAATCGAATACCGAATTGATAGCTCCGAGACGAAGGCATTGTCAGGTTGTCGTATCCGGCGGCGGTAGCCGATGAACCGAATGCGCTCACTTCGGGATCGAGTCCGGAGTAGGGGCTGATGGTGAATACATTGGTGAGTACGACGAACAGTTTGATTTGGTTGAACGTGCGAGTTCTTCTCAACAGTTGTTTGGGCAAGGAATAGGAAAATTCCAAGGTTTTCAGTCGCAGATACGAATTCTTTTCGAGGAACCGGGTCGTTGTGATAGACGAGGTGTAGTCGTAGTTATTGACGATGGAACTGTTTTTCAGTTTGGGAATATCGGTCGTCTGTCCCGGTATCTGCCAGAAGTCGAGAATGTCGCGCGAGAGGTTGTTGGCCGTCTCGGTGGCATAGGTAAGCAGTTGTGCTCGGGTAGAGTTTATCATGTGGCCGCCCACCGAGAAGGTAAACATGGTATTCAACTCAAATCCCTTGAAAGTAAGAATGTTGGTGAAGCTTCCATAGAATTTGGGCTCGGCAGTACCACACACCTTCTTGTTGTCAATTGATGTATCGTAGTTGGAGGCGGGTGGTACGGTTGTTACCGTTCCGTCGGCCAGTCTCCATAGGGGCTCACCGGTGTTGGGGTCGACGCCTACCCATTCGTGCAGATACCATTGGGCCATGGGATAACCTACGGCATAATACTTAAATGAGCTGTTGGCCTGGTCGAGCTGGTTGCCTTCGAAGTTGAGTTTCAATATCTTGTTACTGTTGTGCGAGAGATTCAAAATGGTTTGCCACAAGAAGTCTTTCCGCACGATGTTGTCGGATATGATTTGTACCTCGACACCTTGATTTTGCATGTCGGCAATATTCTGGTATTGAGTAGAATATCCCGTGTAGGCAGGAAGGTCCGACGAGAAGAGCATGTCGGTCGTGCGTTTGTAGTAGTAGTCGAGCGTGAGCTTGACTCTTTCTTTGAAAGCCGAGAAGTCGATACCCAAGTCGTAGGTGATGGTTTTTTCCCAGTCGAGGTTTACGTTGCTGGGTTGCGACATGGAGAGGAACTGCTCGTTACCGTAGGAAGAGGAGGTGTTGAGCACGTATATGGCTTGTGCACCGTAGTAGCTGTTGTTGGCATCTTGGCTGGTCCAGCCTATGGAACCGCGTATTTTCAGTTCGTCGATCCAGGGGGCGTTGTAGGTAATGAAATCTTCTTCGGAGAGTCGCCATGCTGCCGATACGGCAGGAATGTTGATAAACCTGTGCAGGCGGTTGTAGCGGGAAGAGCCGTCGAGCCGGTACGACACACCGAAGAGGTAGCGCCGCATGAGCTGGTAGTTGACACGGGCAAAGGCCGAAAGCAGGGCCCATGTGTCTTCGCCGGCTGCTCCTACACGGGTAGTTTGGGCCGACCCGATACCTTTGATATCGGAGCTGAAAAAGTTTGACCCGTAAATCATCGAATTGTATTCGTGGCCTATTTCATAGCTTTGACCCAGCACGGCTTGCAGGTAGTGTCTGTCGTTGAATACCTTATTCACCGTGATGGTGTTGTTGTTGACAATACGATACTTTAAGGCATTGTTTTCGGAGGCCCGATCGTTGGGGGTGAGGTCGGCCACTTCTGCGGGAAGTTCGGGCTTATAGACATAGGAACGGGCGTCGGAGATGTTGATACCCAATTCGGTTTTGAGTTGCAGCCAGGGGGTAACATCGTATTGCAGGTAGGTATTGCCTATGGTGGTGATGTTTTTGCTTTGTGAGGTAACATCATTGGCGTAAGCTACCGGGTTGTAGTTGTCGTTGTTCCCTTTGGTATTGAGCCCGTATCCATAGTAGTATGAGTCGTCTTCCTTGTAGATGGGCAAGTTGGGGGCACGCAGTATGGCATCTTTATATACGGTGGGAGCGGTGAGGGCATTGTTGTCGACAACCGAAAGGGTGACGTTGGCTCCGAGGGTGAATTTGTCGCTGAGTTGCGTATCAAGGTTCAGACGTGCGGAGTAACGTTGTAAATCGTTGTTGATGATGTAAGATTCGTTATTGGCGTAGGAGAGGCTGAAAAAATAGCGTGTGCGGCTATTTCCTCCGGAGACCGATGCGCTCAGGTTGTGACTGATGGCATTACGGGTAACGGCATCCTGCCAGTCGGTATTGTATCTTCTGGTATATGTATCAGAAGGATAGTACAAGGAATAGATTTGTGCATATTCGTCGCCATTGAGCAAATCGAGTTTTCCGATAGGTTGATCGATGCTCAGTGTGTACGATACGTTAATGGCTGTGCGGTCGCGAGAGCCGCTTTTTGTGGTGATGAGAATGACGCCGGCCGAACCTCGTGAACCATAGATGGAGGTGGCGAATGCATCTTTCAGAATTTCAATCGATTCGATATCGTCGGGATTGATGGAGAGCAAGGGGTTCTGCTCAAAGGAGTAGTTGAGATCCATATTGTTGACCAGCGAACCACCTCCTGTCGAGGTTCCTCCCATGCTTATTGCACTCACCGAGCCACCGCTCGTTCCTACCGAGTTGGCCGAGCGGTCGGTGCCGTAGATGGGTACACCGTCGACGACGTAAAGAGGATTGTTTTCGCCGATGATGGAGCTTACGCCGCGTATGGTCAGCAGGTTGGCTCCGCCCAGTGCACCCGAAGAGTTAGATACGAATACGCCGGGTGCGCGGCCTTGCAACAATTGGTCGACCGAAAGGAATGATTTCTGTTCATCGAGTTTTACCGAGGATACCGAGCCAGTAATATCTCGTCTCTCTTGTTTGCCGTAGCCTACGACGGTGATTTCGCGCATGGCGTTTTCGGCGGGAATGAGTCTTATGGCTTCGACGGTTTTGGGGTTCTCTACGGTAACATTTTCGGTTTCATATCCTATGAACGAAAAAGATATGGTAGCTCCTGTCGGTACGTTGGTAAGTGTAAAAGAACCGTCGGAGGTGGATAACGTCGCACCTTTTCCGTTGACCGATATGGTTACACCTGCCATGGGGGCGTTATTTTCGTCAAGAACGGTACCCGATATCTGAGTGAGATTTTGAGCCGAGGCTATCTGGCAACAGAAAAGGCTACACAATACCGTAAATATAGTCAACAATTTTTTCATAATATTAAAGTCCCGGTGATGGATTGAAAAAGTACTCTGTGCAGGGATTGTGCACAGAGTACTTTGCGGTATTAAGAAAGAATTATTAATTCAGAGCGAATGCCCATGCGGCAAACGAGGGATCCATATCGTCGACAGTGAGTGAGTAGGGGGTATAGCTGCCCGAGAAGGTGTTGAAACCACCAAATACCCAAGCGATGTTGTTGTCGTCGACAACTACGCAGGGATTGAATGTTCCGGCGTATGCACTGTTGATACCTTCAACGGCTGTCCATTCGATACCGTCGGTCGATTTGTAGATGGTGTTGTTCATGACACGAGCACCCTCTTCGTTGTAATAAAGGCCGCCGAACAGATAGGCTGTATTACCCTCTTTGTTGGTAACCACCGTGGCACCGCAGATGGGGCCGACAGCCGTCGAGTCGGCAACGGTGGCAAAGTTTTCACCATCGGTCGATTTGGCAACAGTGGCTTGCAGATTCGATGCGCCGACAAAGCCTCTCGAACCACCCATGAGGTAGAGCTCATCGTTCAGTACGAAGGTCGAGCAGTGGGCTCTCAGGAAACTTGATGCACCCGATACCATGGTATAGGTGGTATCAGCTTTGGCCCAGAGTTGCGAGTTGGCACCCTGGAACTGACCGAATGCCATCATTGAACCGCTTTCCATATAGAGGTTGTTGTTGTAGGTAAACGGAGTGGGACATACAAATCCGAAGGAGCCCCTACCTATCAGCATCTTGAACATATCGTCGGCCAGTGCAGTGTTACCCTCAATGCTTTCGTTGGTCCATGTGCTACCGTTTGTAGAGAATATACGGAAGTTTTCCAGCGTGAGGCTTGTGCTCCAACCGTTTGATTCAATCTCGGGAGCTTCGCCGGCCTGGTCGGTACCGATGGCACGGATACCACCCATGACATAGAGTTTGTTGTCGAATACGACGGGACGGGCTCCCATACCACCGATGATTTCTTCGGTATTGACTTCGGTCCAGCGAACACCGTTGGTCGAGGTGAATACATGGTAGAATGCGGCTGAATCAGCAGCGGTGTATCCCGAGGTAAAGGCATAGAATTTACCGTCGTAGAGGGCTACCGAGTAGTCGTATACATTGCTGGGGATACCTCCGGCGCGTATGTCGGCACTTACCTGTTTACCGGCAGCCAGGTCTTCTTCGGTATCGGAGATGATTACCGTGAGGGTGTAGTTCTTACTGCTGCCTTCGTGAGTGGCGGTAAGAACGATGGGGTTGTTCAAGTCAAACGTTACCCCGTCAATGGCGGCACCGTTTACGGTAACGCTGGTGTTCATCGTGGCCGTTACGGTCAGCGAGCAGGCTTCCAACTCAGAGGGTTGGGTGGTCATGGGAACGATGCATTGAATCGTCAATGCCGATTGGTTGATGGTTCCGGTATAGGATGCACCCTCGGAGGTGGCAACCGTTATACCGGTAATACCGAATCCGGTATCGTTGCTGTCATCGCTACACGATGTGAAGCTGAACACGGCACACAAGGCCATAAGCAGCAGAGCATTCAGTTTTTTCATAAGTAAGATTAAAATTAAAGGGTTATTGGTTTGTGATTTTGTAGGGTTTTACATCGACATGGCACCCATGGAGATGGATTTGCGGGGGGCCGGTTTTTCGGGAGCTACACCGTCAAGAGCGTTTTGAATCGCTTTGCGAATGGCTTCTCCACGCAGCCCCTTGGCATAGAGGTTGCCGTTGGCGTCGACAAGAATGATGAAAGGTATTCCGCCAAACTGGTAATCGCTCATCAGTTGCTTTCCGCCGTCGGTGGCATGCATTTGCAACCAGGGCATGTTTTCCTCGGCAGCTGCTTTGAGCCAGGCGTCTTTGTTGGCATCGATTGATACGCTGAGGAACTCCACGTCTTTGTCTTTGAATTCTTCATAATATTTTTTCAGGTTGACGATTTCTTTGCGGCATGGTCCACACCACGAGGCCCAGAAGTCTACCAATACGATTTTACCTTTCAGGTCGGAGAGTGAGAGCTCTTTGCCATCGATTTGGGGATAGGTAAAGTCGGGTGCCGGATTGCCGTTGTTGAGACGTTCGCGCTGAGCCTTTTCCTTGGCTACGCGGTCTTTGTAGGCCTGTATGGGGGCATAGCCGGGGTGGGTGGCTTCAAGTTGGGCCAAAACCTGGTCGATGAGGGCTTTATCGCTTTCCTGGTTTAACCCGGGCAGGACAGCCAGTACACTGGTGGTTGTGGCATTATGCTCGGCCAGATAGCGCATGCGGGCTGCTACATCGTCGCTGTTGTAGGTGAAAAGTGCGTCGCTGAGCACTTTGCGCATTTCGGCATCGGGCTTTGCATTGTAAAGAGCTCGTGATATGGCTATCATGGCTTGGTAGCTGCGATAATTGCAGAAGTTGACTTGATTCATCAACTCATTCTTTGGGCCGCCCTGGATATAAACATAGGGGGGATTCTTGATTTTTACCCGGGCCGTATCGTATCCGCGGAAGTTGATGGTCAGATCTTCGTCTTCGCCCCAGATGCGTACCGATTGCCATTTGCCGCAATCGACGGTGTAGACACCCGGTGTCTCGATGGGAAGTGTTAACGTGTATTCGTTGTTGTCGTCGATATCGGCTTCGGCAAAGATTTTACGACTGGTTCCTTGTTGCTGATATACGGTCATCTTGAATTCGGGAGCCGGTTGCGGGTAGTTCCAATAGCCTTTGTAGGTAAACTGTACCTTGCCTTTGATGGTGATTTGCGAAGGTGTGTTTTGTTGCTCGGTGGTTTCTTGCTGTGCTTTCTTAGTCTTTCTTACTTTGGCCGATGC
>CAJLYN010000005.1 GCA_905210875.1 uncultured Bacteroides sp.
TGGATAACATGATGATTGGTTACGATGTAACCGTCGGGGGTTATGGCAAAACCCGAGCCTGCCGAATATTTCTGTGCCGGTAAGGCGTCGATTCGTGGATATTCCCGGGTGAATACGACGGTGTCGAACTGTTGCTTGAAGAAGAAGGAGTCCGGCGAGAATGTCATGTAACACTCCCGACCCACCGGTTCGTTTGTCAAGGTAAACGGATTTCTACCCCAGATGCGATAATACTCGTCATAGTTGGTCAGTTCCAGAAAATAATCAACCATTCCCGGCTCAGCATTTTTGCCTTTAAGTTGAATAACGCGGTAACGAATATTCTCGGGAAACCGCTCATCTTCAAATCTTTCTATGGCATAAATCTTTCCGTTACTCGATTTCCAGATTCCTTCGACCGGCTCCAAAATGCCACATTTCAGACGTTCTTTGATGACCTCTTTGGCTTTTGCATAATTGTAATCTGCGACTTTGAAACGACTGTAAGCCGGTGAAGCGAAAAACGTCAGCAACGTCAGTATGATGATATGGACTCCCGTGTGTTTCATGGCAGAAGTATTATTTAAATTCTGAAAAAGAGTCCGAAACTCAGCATCTCTTTTATTTGTACAAATTTGCCATTTTCATTGGGCTCGGCACTATCGTCATAGCGTAATTTCAGCTCGATTTTGGTGGAAAAATAACGGTTCAGTATGAAGTTGAAACTGTTTTCAAAATCGAATTGCACATGTTTGTAAGAGGTAAAATAGTAAAGCCGAGATGTCAGATACATGTTGCGCATGAATTCCCATTTGAAATTGGCCTCAAATGATGAACCAAACTGGTGTAGTATTTTCTTCCCTTCTTCAATACCGAATTTTGTCGGGTCGATTTTTTCGTCGATGCAGGTTTTCATATTGTAAGAAAAGGGCGAAACCGATGCCGATGAGGTGAAGGCCGAATTTTTGCTGGTGTAGTTATGACTCATACCAAGGTTGTAACTCAGTTCGCCGGGCGACAGGAATGAGGCCGTGCGGGTATCGGTGTTTTTTTTGTAGTTGTTAAAAAATTGGGTTTTGAAGTAAATACTGGTCGTGTAGTAGATTTTCCCGAACGCCTTGTATCCGAATTTGCTATCAATACGGAACAGGTCTTCGCTGATACTGTAATTGCGCAATGTATCGTCGGGAGCGCTGCTTATGTTCAGGTTCCACTGCACTTTATTTTCAAACAGAATTTTATCTTTGTAATCCTTATAATTGATAGAGTAGACCTGTGACCCAATGAGATTGAGGTTGCTTGTTCCGCCCTGGTACCAGTTTTCCGATACATAAATCTGAGAAATTTGCAAAGAGTTGGATAGAGAAGAAATCCAGTGTTTCAATTTTATGGGTCGACCCTTTATGTCAAAACTTTTAGGAGCCGATGGCCCTTTAATCATCAAAGGTTCGCGTCTTCTCTTCATGCGTTCGAGATGAATGGCTTTGGGCATCTTTTCCGGTGTATAGTGAATTTTTTCGGGGTGTGCTATGATGGCCGACGCCAAGGCATAGTTGCCCAGTTCGGCCAAATGTCGATCTTCGTCTATGCGGTTGTATCTGCGGGTAAGATGATAGGGAGTTATCTGTTTGCGTTGAGTTTGATGAGAATACAGTGAGGGCACTTCGTGAGGTCGTTGACCGTTGAATATGATGGGGAGGAAAATCGGATTGACGGGAATTTCATTCGACGGGGTAATGGTAAATCGGTTTTGGGATTCTTTCAAGATGGCTTGGGCTTGGGCGCACATTTGAAAGGGCTTGGGTTTGGGCATGATTTTGCGCAGCGTATCTTTCTTGACCATCTGTACGAGGGTGTCTTCGGCCGGTTTCTCAGGCGTTTCGGCAAAGATTTCTTTACCAACGATACTGTCGAGTTGATGTATAAGTTCGGCACTGATGATGCTGTCTTCGACAAACTGGGTGGTAACAATAATCGTGTCTCGCACCAGTCTGGTAGTGTCGATGTGCATATCGACCCGAGTGCTGTCTTTGATTTCGAGGCTGTCGATAAGAGAGAAGATGTTCTCTATGAGGCGATTTATACTGTCGGGCATGGTAGAGGTATCGACGGGCGGTTTTTGCGGGTCATACTTCGGTGCCGATTGTGTGGTCGTTACCAACGCAAACATTATAAAAGCAAGGATGGTGAGCCTTTTGAAATATTTCAGAAACAGGGTATGTGCAGCTGTTATGCCCATGGAGATAGCCTAAATCGTCGAATAGTTGACAAATATAGTGAAAAAACTTCTTCTCGGAAAAATTATATTTATTAATAAAGAGAAAACGTCCGACGGAGATATTTAATCGCTTTTTTCATGGCTTAATCCCAACTTTTTTCTAATTTTGCGCTTTGGAAATTTGCACTAAAAATCCATCATAAAGTGAGTACGAAGTATATTTTTGTTACAGGCGGTGTAGTATCATCGTTGGGTAAAGGCATTATATCGGCATCGTTGGCAAAACTTTTGCAGGCGAGAGGATATAAAGTTACGATTCAGAAGTTTGACCCGTACATCAATATCGATCCGGGGACCTTGAATCCTTATGAGCATGGCGAATGCTATGTAACAGTAGATGGGCATGAGGCCGACCTTGACCTGGGCCATTACGAGCGTTTTACCAATATTCAGACGACTCGTGCCAATAACATCACCACGGGACGTATCTACCAGAATGTGATAGAAAAAGAACGTCGCGGTGATTATTTGGGAAAAACAGTACAGATTATACCCCATATTACCGATGAGATAAAACGTAACGTCAAATTGTTGGGCTCTAAAAATAATTACGATTTTGTTATTACCGAGATAGGCGGAACGGTCGGCGATATAGAGTCGTTGCCTTTTATTGAGAGCGTACGCCAGTTGCGCTGGGAATTGGGGAGAGACTGCTTGTGCATACACCTTACCTATGTTCCCTTTATTGCTGCTGCTAAGGAGTTAAAAACGAAACCTACCCAACACTCGGTAAAGCAGTTGCAGGAAGTCGGCATACAGCCCGATATTCTCGTTCTGCGTACTGAACACAATCTGACTACCGAACTTCGCCGTAAAGTGGCTCTATTTTGTAATGTTGAGCCCGAGGCTGTGATTCAGTCTATCGATGTCCCCTCGATTTACGAGGTGCCGTTGAAGATGCAGGAACAGAAACTCGACGAAATCGTTTTACGGAAGACCGGTATGGAGGTGGGACCGCTTCCCGAGTTGAAGCCGTGGAGAGAGTTCCTCTCTCGTATGCAGAATGCCAAAGAGTCGGTGCGTATAGGTCTTGTAGGAAAATATGTAGAGCTGCAAGATGCCTATAAATCTATCAATGAGGCTCTGTTCCAAGCCGCTACCTACAACGATCGTAAGCTCGACCTGCAATATATTCATTCCGAAAAGTTGAATGAATCCAATGTCGAAGAGAAACTCTCGTCGATGGACGGTCTGATTATCGCTCCCGGTTTCGGACAGCGGGGTATCGAAGGAAAATTTGTAGCCTTGAAATATGCCCGTGAGCACGATGTTCCCACATTTGGTATCTGTCTTGGTATGCAGTGTATGGTTATTGAATATGCTCGCGATGTATTGGGTTACAAAGATGCCAATTCGACCGAGATGGACGTGAATACTCCCCACAATGTCATCGACCTGATGGAGAGTCAGAAGTGCATTTCCAACATGGGTGGAACCATGCGTTTGGGTGAATATGACTGTGTCTTGAAAGAGGGGTCGAAAGCCGCTCAGGCCTATGGCAAGTTGCACATCAAGGAACGTCATCGTCACCGTTTTGAATTCAACGGCGATTATCGGGCCGAATTTGAGGCTGCGGGCATGAAGTGTGTCGGTGAAAATCCCGAAACACATCTGGTCGAGGTGGTCGAAGTTCCTTCACTCACTTGGTATGTAGGAGTGCAGTATCACCCCGAATACAACAGTACAGTGTTGAATCCCAATCCATTGTTTCTGAGTTTTATCAAAGCGGTTATCGCACATAAGAAATAATATTTGCCTATTTACAAGACAAAATCATGGAAAAAAAAACAATTATCGGTTTTTTACTGATGGCCGTTGTTCTCTTCGGTTACACATGGTATATGCAGCCGTCGGCCGAGCAAAAAGCCGCCATGCAGCGCTATCAAGACTCGCTGTTGCAAGTTGAGAATGCCCGACTGGCCGAGATAAATCAGGTGGAATCACTTCCCATCGATACTACCGTGGAGTTGACCGTCGACGAGCACACGGCACAGTTGCGTAGCGAATATGTCGATTTTGCCCCCTTTGCCGAAGGAGAAGAACAGACATTGACTCTTTCCAATCCTCAGGTTTCGCTTACTTTCTCTACGTTGGGTGGACGCCTCTCCCAAGCCGTTCTCAACGAGTATAGTACTTACGATTCTTTGCCGCTGATGCTGTTTAATGAGGCTAACAACGATTATGGCTTTATTTTCAAGACACAAGGCCGTACCATCAGCACGGCCGACCTCTATTTTGTTCCTGAGCTTTCGGCCGACAAGCGTACCTTGGCAATGAAACTCCCGTTCGAGAACGGAAGCACGTTTGAGGTGCGTTACACCCTTCCCGAAGAAGGATACATGCTCGATATGAAAATCTACCAGAATGGTATGGAGAAGATACTTCCCCGCAACACCGTTGATCTGGACATGTATTGGACGCAGAAATTGCGTCGACAGGAGCGCGGACGTATGTTTGAAGAGCGAAACAGTGCCTTGTATTATAAGTTCGTCGGTTCCGACGTAGAGCGTCTCAGCGAGACCGAAGACGAGCACGAAAGTCTTTCCACCGGATTGAAATGGATAGGTTTCAAAAATCAATTCTTTTCATCGGTGTTGATTGCCGACCACAAGTTCAACGGAGCTCGTTTGGAATCGACCGTGTTGCCCGAAGATAATGTTTATCTCAAAAATTACAAAGCCGAGACTACGGTCGATTATGATCCAACGACGGCTGAGGGGCCCTCGTTCCGATTCTTCCTCGGCCCCAATCTCTACCCGCTGCTGAAAAGCTACGATAAAGGGCTTGACTCCGACGACAAATTGCAATTGCCCAAGCTCATACCCCTTGGATATAAGTTCTTCCGTTGGATAAATACCGGTATCATCATTCCTATCTTCACCTTCCTCGGCAAGTTCTTTACCAACTATGGTGTCATCATACTGCTTATGACGATTATCATCAAAGCGGTGTTGATGCCTTTGACTTTCAAGTCTTATATGTCGAGTGCCCGTATGAGGGTGTTGAAACCGCAAATTGAAGAGATTAATGCCAAATATCCCGGACAGGACAAGGCTCTCGACCGTCAACGGGCAACGATGGAACTTTATCGAAATGCCGGTGTAAACCCCATGAGTGGCTGTCTTCCCTTGCTGTTGCAGATGCCTATTCTCTTGGCCATGTTTGCCTTCTTCCCCTCGTCGATAGAGTTGCGTCAGCAATCATTCCTGTGGGCCGATGACTTGTCTTCCTACGATGCCATATTCTCCTGGGACGCATATATACCCATTATTACGCCCTATTTCGGAAATCATATCAGTCTTTTCTGTCTGTTGATGACCATCACCAATATATTGTATACCAAAATCAATATGGATAGTACCGGTGGAGGGCAGCAGATGCCGGGTATGAAATTTATGATGTATCTCATGCCTCTGATGTTCCTTTTCATCTTCAACAACTATGCATCGGGATTGAGTTACTACTATTTTGTATCGCTCCTCATCACAATTATTCAGACCTACATTTTCCGTAAATGTATCAATGAAGAAAAAGTGCTGGCCAAACTTAAAGAGAACCAGAAGAAACCCCGTAAGAAGTCGGGTTTCTTGGCACGTCTCGAAGAAGCGCAACGTCAGCAGCAGGCAGCGTTGAAACGTCAACAACAGCAGCGTCGCCGTTGATTATTGGTTATATCTTCAAAAAAGCGAGGCTCCATTTATTGGGGTCTCGCTTTTTTGTTCTGTCTGTATTATTATGAAATAAATAGTATAATCCTTTTTTGAAAAACAAATAATATATATATTTGCAAAAAAATAATAACTTAGATTATAGATTTTATGAAAAAACTGTTCGCCTTTATTTCACTCCTTGCCGTGCTTCTTCTGACCTCGTGTTCTAAAGAGACAACCTATACCGTTACCAACAATACGGGAAGTTCTTGTACTTTATATATTCATGAGTGTACTAATGACGGAACATCCGTAAACATACAGACTGCAGCTTTTGTAGATGGAGAGACGCGTACTTTTACTGCTAATGAAAAGGCCACCGCGTTGCGCTTCTATATCGTAGAGTTGGAATGTTGGGTGCAGCAAGCCTATTTTCTAGACCAACAGAAAGACATCACTATTGACGGTTATACCATAGTCGGACCGAGTCGCCCGTAGCTTGGTTCGTACATAAAAAATAGCGACCTGAGGGTCGCTATTTTTTATGTATGTGTGTAGATACATCAGAGGTGTATGACCATCTCGTCGAGCAGATAATCGGCATCGGCATACTTGTCGATGATAAAGAGTATGTACCGTATGTCGGTGATTATAGAGCGCTGGTAGCGACCCTGGTATTGTATGTCGCCTGTAATGCCCTCCCAGTTGCGGTCGAAGTTGACACCGACCAGTTCGCCGCGGCTGTTGAGTACGGGGCTTCCCGAGTTGCCGCCGGTGGTGTGGGTGTTGGCGATGAAGTTTACGGGCATCTTGCCCCGTTCGTTTGAGTAGAAGCCAAAATCTTTCTTCCGGTACAACTCTTTCAATTTTTTGTCGACGACAAATTCCCAGTTCGTCGGGTCTTCCTTCTCCATGACACCGTCGAGAGTCGTTTCGAAGTTATAGGTTACGGCGTTGGCGGGGGAGTACGCTTTCACTTGCCCGTAGGTAAGTCGCAAGGTAAAGTTGGCATCGGGGTAATTGGGCTGGTCGGCATGAATGGCAAGTTGGCCGGCGATATAAGATTTCTGTGCCTCGGCGATTCTCTGGTCTATGGGTTGCAGTTCGTCGTTGATGCGTCGGGCCTCTTCCTTGATGGCTCGGGCATATCGCACCATGGGGTCGTTTTCCAGTGCTTTGACGTTGGGGTGCTTCTTCCACCGCTCGTATTTTTCAGGACTGACAAAGAGGGAGTTGTCAAACATATGGTCGACGTATTTTGCAATATTGCCCTTGTGTTTGCGGTCGATAGTCTTGAAGAAGGCCGGATAGTGTTCCGGAGCTATGCTGTCGGCATACATTTGCAACATGGCCTTGGTGATGCGCCGGTCGACCTGTGGGGCATAGTCTTTGTCGTAGAATGTATAGTAGAGGCGGTCAAAGGCTTCGAGGGCAGCCTTGCGGGTGGAGTCGTTGCCGCTCAGACCGGTTTTCAGTGCGTCGAAGTTGGTGGGCACGCGGCTACATTCGGTTCCTATCCACAGGGCTTCGAGCAGGTATTGCATGCGTGTTTTCAGACCTTCACGGTTCTTTACCTCGTTGGCAATGATATCCACGGCCTCGCGGTATTCCTGTATATCGTTGTCCCAGCCCCAGTTGAGCAGTTCGTTCATCTGCCGTTCTTTGAGATATACGGTCGATTGCCGTTCTATCATGATGTTCATGCCTTTACTGCTCTTGTAGCTGTTGGTCGAGGAGGCATATTTCCCGGCATACTGTATGCGAACTTTCGGGTCGGCGAGCATGGCATCTAACATGACTCTCTGTCGCAGGTCTCTGACGTTGACCCGTATGCGATTGTCTATATTTTTCCGCTCTATTACCTCGGCCGGAGTGTAGTAGTGGTTGGTGCGGCCGGGAAATCCCATGAGCATGACGAAGTCGTTCTCTTTGACACCGCGCAGGCTGAGGTCGAAATATTTTTTCGGCCGCAGCGGTACGTTGCTTGTGTCGTAGGGGGCAGGGTTGCCGAGGCTGTCGGCATAGACGCGGAATATCGAGAAGTCGCCCGTGTGGCGTGGCCATTCCCAGTTGTCGGTGTCGGCACCGAACTTACCTATCGAGGAGGGCGGTGCTCCCACCATACGCACATCGGGGTACACCTTCTGGGTGAACATGTAGTAGCGGTTGCCTCCGTAGAAAGGTTTGATAATAACGGTTGTGCCGGGGTTGTTTTTCAGGAACTCTTCGCCTACGCGTTTCTCGGCCAAGGAGTTGAGAAACTTGGTGTTGAGATATTTCATCTCTATGCGGCTGGTATCTTTTTTCAACTCCGCTTCGACGTAGTCGGTTACCTCTTCGATTTTGTCTATGAATGTTACCGTGAGTCCCGGATTAGGTAACTCCTCCTTGCGGCTCTTGGCCCAGAATCCGTTGGTGAGCAGGTCGTTGTCGACGCTGCTGTGGGCCTGTATGTAATCGTATCCGCAGTGGTGATTGGTCAGAATCAGACCGTAGGGCGAGATGACCTCGCCCGTGCAACCGCCACCGAAGATGACGACGGCATCTTTCAGCGATACCGAGTCGGGGTGGTATATATCTTCGGCGCATATTTCCAGGCTGAGCCCTTTCATCTGTTCGAAGTTCTGTTCTTTAAGCAGGGGGAGCAGCCACATGCCTTCGTCGGCACGGGCCGGCGACAGCGGTGCCGAGGCAAGAAGGGCGCACATACATAAGCATAGACTTCTTTTTTTCATAGTGTGAGGAGATTTTCTGTCGTTATATCGACAGCTAATATGTACAAAAAATTTTGTTTGTGCAAGACTTGGGTCTGTTTTCAACGGTTAGATATCGAGCGTGTAGCTCTCCATGTTGAGAAGGTCGAGGGTGAAAAGCCGGTTATAGAGCGGTTCGCCGCAACCGGTGATGAGCTTGACGACTTCGGCCGCCTCGATGCTGCCTATGACACCCGGTGTGGGGCCTATGACACCGGCCGCAGCGCGCCGCGACGAGAGGGCCGTACGGTCGGGAAAGAGTTGGGCATAGCGTTTCCCCCTGTCGCCGTTGAATACCGATACTTGTCCGCGGAAACCTTCAATACTTCCGTAGACATAGGGCTTTTTCAGGCGGTGGCACCAGTCGTCGATAAGGTAGCGTGTGGCATAGTTGTCGCAGCCGTCGACGACGATGTCGTAGGGTTTGATGGTAGCTTCGGCATTCTCATCGTTCAGGAAGTAGGGGTAGGTATCGATGCGGCACGCACTGTTCCGTTGGGCTAGGGTGCGGGCAGCACGTTCGACCTTGCTTTGGCCGGTCTCCTCTTCGGTATAGAGAATCTGCCGTTGCAGGTTGCTTTCCGATACGGTGTCGCCGTCGACAAGGCCTATGCGTCCTATCCCGGCCGAACACAGGTAGAGGGCGATGGGCGAGCCCAGCCCGCCGACACCCACAATGAGTACCGAAGCCCGCTCCAAAGCCTGCTGACCCGAGATACCTATCTCGGGCAGCATGATTTGGCGGGTGTAACGTTCCGATGGAGTCATGAGGTGGTGTGAGCAGGTTAGTCAAAGATGCGGTCCCAGTCTTTCCACACCACTTCGTATCCGGCTTTCTTGACGGCCTGTTCTACCTCGGCAGGGGTGCGGTCGTCGCTCACGACAAATTGTTCGAGAGCCTGCGGGTGGGTGAAGTAGCCGCCCGGTTCGGTTTTGGAGCCTGCGCTCAGCGAGGTGGCTCCCAGGGTGGCGATGTGGTCACGGAATTGTGGGTTCTCGCGGGTCGATACCGAGATGTCGACATCGTGGTCGAAGAGTCGGAAGGCAAAAATGGTCTGGGCCAGTTGCCGGTCGCTCATCACGACGTTGGGCTGGAAGTGGCCCTCAGAGGGACGCAACCGCGGGAAGTTGACACTGTAACGGGTCTTCCAGTACTTTTTGCGCAGGTATTGCAGGTGTATGGCCATGAAGGTGATGTCGGTGCGCCACTCTTCGAGACCTATGAGCACGCCCATGCCTATTTTGTGTACGCCGGCCTGTCCCATGCGGTCGAATCCGTTGACACGCCATTCGAAGTTTGATTTCATGCCTTTGGGGTGGTAAACCTTGTAGCGCTCGCGGTGGTAGGTTTCCTGGAAGCACACCACGCCGTTGAGGCCCGACTGGGTGAGCCGGTAGTAGTCTTCGCTTTTGAGCGGCATCACCTCGATGGTAAGGTTGGCAAAGTAGGGGCGGGCCAGGCGCAGGGCATTCTCGATGTAATCGACGCCCGCTACATGGGCATTTTCGCCTGTGACGATGAGCAGGTTTTCAAACGGGCCCAACCGTCGTATCGCCTTGCACTCCTCAACGATTTCTTCGTCGTTGAGAATGATGCGGTTGATAGGGTTGTTGTGGTTGAAACCGCAGTATACGCAGAAGTTGGTGCAGGAGTTGGTGATGTACATCGGTATATACATGCTGATGGTTTTCCCGAAACGCTGTTGTGTGTACATGCGGCTCTGCATGGCCATCTCTTCGAGGTAGCGGTCGGCTGCCGGCGATATGAGAGCCATGAAGTCATCGATTTGCAGGTGTTCCTGGCCGAGGGCGCGTACCACGTCGGCTTCGGTTTTTGAGTATATCTGTTTCGTGATTTCGTCCCACGAATATTTCTCTAATTCTTCTGAAAACAACATTTCTTTTATACCTTATTTCTTTTGTCGTGAGTAAATGCGCCGCAATGTGTTCTTCCGTGTTGTCAGGAACGCGGGAGAGTAGAACGACGTTGTCGTATTTTCCAAATAAAATTTCAGCTCGGCCAGCAGGTCGGGCTCCTCTTTCCCGAGAGAAAAGGTCATCTTCATGCAGAGAACCTGTGCTGCTGCTTTTTCCTGTGGCAACAACATGTGCTCGATGCAGTAGTTGTAGAGCCTTACGGGGAATACCGACGGCCGGGGCAATCGGTAGAGAATTGAAAGCAACAGCCTTCGGGTACCGTCGTGGCGGCACCCGAAGAGCTTTTGCTCGAAAGTGTCCCGATAGGGTAGAAGCGGGAGCCCGCTTCTGTCGACCAGTCGCTCGCATGCCCATGCAGCCCGCCAGGCTACCCGGGAGTCGGGGTCGTCGATGAGTTGCACCAGCCGGGGGATATCGGTCGGATATTCTTCTACCGATGCGGCTATCTGGTCGACTACCCGGCGCGACAGCGACTGGGACAGCGTGGTACGCAGGTCGGCAATGCGCTCCATCACGTTCTACTTTGCGCAGTCGTTGAGGCTTTGCGTGATGCGCATGGCGCAGAAATTGGGGCCGCACATCGTGCAGTATTCGCCGTCGTTTTTCGACCCCTCTTTGTAGTAGGCCAATGCCCGGTCGGGATCGAGCGAGAGGTTGAACTGGTCTTTCCATCGGAATTCAAAACGAGCCTTGCTCAGGGCATCGTCTCTCACCGTGGCGCCGGGGTGCCCCTTGGCAATGTCGGCGGCGTGGGCGGCAATCTTGTAGGCGATGACGCCGTTGCGCACATCTTCGCGGTTGGGCAGTCCCAGGTGTTCTTTGGGCGTTACGTAGCATATCATGGCCGTGCCCAGCCAGGCGATTTGTGCGGCTCCGATGGCCGAGGTAATGTGGTCGTAACCCGGTGCGATGTCGGTAGTCAGCGGGCCGAGCGTGTAGAACGGAGCTTCGTGGCACGACAAGAGTTGGCGTTCCATGTTTTCGCGTATCTTCTGCATGGGAACGTGTCCCGGACCTTCGATGATGACCTGTACGTTGTGGGACCACGCCTTTTGGGTGAGTTCGCCCAGCACGTCGAGTTCGAGAAATTGCGAGCGGTCGTTGGCGTCGTGTATCGAGCCGGGGCGCATGCCGTCGCCCAGCGAGAGGGCAACGTCGTATTGCTTGACAATCTCGCATATCTCGTCGAAGTGGGTGTAGAGAAAGTTCTCCTCGTTGTGGCTCACGCACCATTTGGTCATGATGGAGCCTCCGCGCGAGACGATTCCCGTGAGGCGTTCGCCTACCAGGTCGGCATGAGCCTTCAACACTCCGGCGTGAATGGTGAAGTAGTCAACTCCCTGTTCGCATTGTTCGATGAGGGTGTCGCGGTATATCTCCCAGGTCAGGTCTTCGGCTACGCCGTTTACCTTTTCGAGAGCCTGATAGATGGGCACCGTGCCCATAGGCACCGGACAGTTGCGTATAATCCATTCGCGGGTCTCGTGTATGTGGTCGCCCGTCGAGAGGTCCATGAGGGTGTCTCCGCCCCAGTAGCAGCTCCACATGGCCTTTTCCACCTCCTCTTCGATACCCGACGAGAGGGCCGAGTTGCCGATGTTGGTGTTGAGTTTCACCAGGAAGTTGCGGCCGATAATCATGGGCTCGGCTTCGGGGTGGTTGATGTTGGCCGGAATGATGGCGCGGCCGCAGGCCACCTCGTCGCGCACGAATTCGGGCGTGATGTGGGTGTCGATGCCCAGCATCTCATTTTGGAGATTTTCTCGTATGGCGACATACTCCATTTCAGGGGTGATAATACCCTGCTTGGCATAGTACATCTGGGTGATTTCCTTGCCGGCCTTGGCACGGTAAGGCAGGTGCAGATGTTTGAAGCGAATGGCGTCGAGGCTCTGGTCTTCCTGTCTCATGCGGCCGTATTCCGATGTGATAGACGGGAGTCGTTCTACATCGCCACGCTGATTTATCCACGATTCCCGCAGGCGGGGAAGTCCACGGTCGAGGTCGATGTCGACCGTCGGGTCGGTATATACACCGCTGGTGTCGTAGACATAGACCGGGTCGTTGTGTCGCACCACGCGTTCTCCGTCGACGATGTTCACCGTATCGGTGAGGTTGACTTTGCGCATGGCGACCTTTATGTCGTGCAGTTTGCCGGGCACATACACTTTCTCAGAACCCGGGTAGTTGTGTCGCGTAATCTCTTTTTTCATGGGAAAACGTTTTTAGTCAAGGAAAGAGGTGAGGGGGCTGCTGGCGATGGCGTGGGCACACTGTGCGCCGAGGCCGGCTTCGTAGGCCCGTCGGCCGGCGATGACGGCCTCTTTGAATGCAATCGCCATCTCTACCGGGTTGCCGGCTACGGCGATGGCCGTGTTCACGAGAACGGCGTCGGCACCCATCTCCATGGCTTCGGCGGCGTGCGAGGGGGCACCTATGCCGGCGTCGACCACGACAGGTACGCGACTTTCGGCAATAATGATTTCTAGCAGGTCGCGGGTGCGCAATCCCTTATTGGTACCGATGGGGGCTCCCAGCGGCATGACCGTGGCCGCACCGGCCTCTTCGAGTCGCTTGCACAGTACGGGGTCGGCCTGTATGTAGGGCAACACGACAAAGCCCATCTTTACCAGCTCTTCGGTAGCTTTCAGGGTCTCTACCGGGTCGGGGAGCAGATACTTGGGGTCGGGGTGAATTTCGAGTTTGATAAAGTTGGTACCGAAAGCCTCACGGGCCAGTTGGGCGGCGAGTACGGCCTCTTCGGCGTTGCGTACCCCGGAGGTGTTGGGCAGTAGTTGTATGCTCTCTTTGCGTATGTGGGCGAGAATGTCGTCTTGCTGGGGAGCGTCCATGTCGACACGTTTCATGGCGACGGTTACCATTTCCGACTCCGATGCGAGAATGGCTTGTTGCATCAGGTCGTTTGAACTGAATTTGCCGGTTCCGACAAACAGACGGGAGTTGAATTCCCGTCCTCCGATAATCAGTTTACTCATAGCTGTTTTTATTTATACAATTGATGATTTTCTGTGTCTCTTCTATGGGGTTGGCTGCCCGCAGAATGGTTCCCGACAGGGCAATGCCCGAGATGCCTGTGGCCATCAGGGCCGGAATGTCGTCGAGTTCGATACCTCCGATGGCGACAATGGGCAGCAAGTATCCCCGCTCGCGGCATTGTTGCAGGATATGATGGTAGCCTTCGATACCCAGAATGGGGCTGAGTTTTTTCTTGGTCTGGGTAAAGCGGAAGGGGCCCAGCCCTATGTAGTTTACACCGCTGGCCACCAGATGGTCGATGTCGTCAATGGTGTTGGCAGTCCCGCCGATGATGGCCTTGTCGCCGAGCAGGCGCCGGGCTTCGGCCGGCGGCATATCGTTCTTGCCCAGATGCACGCCGTCGGCTTTAATGGCATTAACGAGTTCAACCTTGTCGTCGAGAATGAGGGTGGCTCCGTAGTGATTGCAGAGGGTGCGCAGGCGATGGCCTACGGCCAGTATGGTGTCGTCATCGGCCTCTTTCATGCGCAACTGTATCCAGCGGCAGCCGCCTTCGAGAGCGGACCGGGCCGATGTGTAGTAGTCGTATCGTTCGTTGGTGTGTGTGATAAATTGCAGCATGGTAATCTCTCTTTACGGGTGAAGGTATGCCGTCAGCTGCTGCATGCGGCGTTTTATTTTCTCGGGCGATGTCTCTTCCCACAGGTAGCCGAGCATGGCAGCGCCACCGAATCCCCATTCTTGCAGTTGGGGCAGCCGTTCGGGGGTGATGCCGCCAAGGGCATAGACGTGCCGGTCGATGATGCCTTCGCTGCCGGCACGGCGCAATGTCTCGGCGGGGAATGCTGCGCTGTATCCTTTTTTGGAAAGGCTGTCGAAGATGGGGCTCAGAAAGCAGTAGTCGACATCGTGGGCCTGCCTCACTTCTTCGAGCGAGTGGCAGGAGCGACCTGTTGTACCGCAATAGGAAGCTGGTGGCAGCGGATTGCGACGGTTGAGGTGCAGTCCGCCCACGGCAAAGGTGTCGGCCAGTTCGAAGTGGTCGTGCAGAATGAGGCGAGAATGGTATTTCTCGGGTATCTGGTGCAGGAGGGTGGCGATTTCGTTGGACAAATATCCCGGTTTGCGTATGTGCATTTGGTCAAGGCCGCATTCGAGCAGGAGAGCTATCAAGTCGGGCTCCCCGTCAAATATCGTTTCGGTTGTAATGCCTATTAGTTTCATGTGTTTAAAAAGAAAAAAGCCCGGTTCCCGGAGTAAAGAGAACCGGGCTTTACAAAAATTTTCAGTGAAAGAATCATTAGCCTCCGCAGGCGGCGTGAATAACGGTAACCTTATCGTTGTTCGATAAGAACGTTTCCGCCCATTCATCTTTACTGATAATCCGGTTGTTTACGGCGACGGCGATACCTTCAGGGCTGATACTTTGCCCTAAAAGCAACTCTTTGAGAGTGACCCTGCTGCCAACACAGATTTCCTGACGATTTAAAAACACTTTCATATGAATTATTCCAAGTTTAAGGTTTCTGAGATTTCGGTCGGATGGGCACATAGGGCAACGGGCGCGAAGAAATGATTTATAGGCCCGTGTCCTTTTCCGACAGTAACGTCGGCACCCGATTTCAATCCATCGTAAACATATTTCTTGGCAAGAGAAACGGCGGTCTCGATGTCGCGGCCCAGTGCCAAATAAGAGGCAATGGCCGAGGAGAGTGTGCAGCCGGTTCCATGTGTATTTGTAGTGTCTATTTTTTGAGCCGAGAATTTATGGGGCGTTTGGTCTGTGGTGAACAATATGTCGCACATCTCTTGTTGGCGAAGATGTCCTCCTTTGATGAGTACGGCCCGACAACCATATTGGAGGAGTACCTCTCCGGCGCGATACATATCGGACTCGTTGTCGATGGGTATGCCCGAGAGGAGGGAGGCCTCGTCGGTATTGGGCGTAATGAGAGTTGATCGTGGAAAGAGCATCTCTTTTATGGTGGTTACCATATTATCTTCGCCATATAATCGGTGGCCGCTGGTCGATACCAAGACCGGGTCGAGGATTATAAATCGGGGGGAATATTTGTCCAGAATGTCAATGATCGCTCTGATGTGGTGCGATGAGAAAAGCATACCTATTTTTGTTGCATCGCACGAAATGTCGGAGAGTACGGCTTCGAGTTGTGCTTTTACGATGTGGGGCGAAATAGCTTGTATATCGGTTACACCACAAGTATTTTGCGCTGTAACGGCTGTGATGACAGACATTCCATATACGCCTAGTGCCGACATGGTTTTGAGGTCGGCTTGGATACCGGCACCTCCGCTGCTGTCTGAGCCTGCAATAGTAAGGCAAGTGGGATAATGATTGACCATATTCTCAGATGTTTTTCTCGAGGAGTTCCGGAATATGGGTCAAAAGCTATTCGCGAGATATTTTGGTTTGCTTCTCTCTATGAACAAATTCCTTCTCGGCATTACCCGGGCAGGTTCATAGGGTGTAATCTCAGCCATTCCGGCACCCCTTTTGTTTCTTCGACAAAAATAATCAATAATATTTATTTTACGCTATTCTTCTCATAAAAAATCGTATGAATAAATTCTTTATCGAGAAACAAAAAACGAGACACAAATCTCCCGATTTATGTCTCGCCACGCTTTTACTGGAAAAAAGTCTGTATAGTTAATGTCTGAAAAGAGTTTTTAATCGGTGAACTTGGTAGACATTGTATAGATGTATCCACCCAAATCTTGTTTCCATACCGAAGTAAATCCCGAATGCGATACACTGCGATACAGCAAAGTGATACTCGTAATGTTTGACGGATAATCGGGCAATTCAAAGGTATACCATTCATCTCGTGTTTCTCCCGACCGTTCAGCTCCTTCGTACGCAATGATAAGCGTGTCGGTGCTCATTCCCATATAGTTGGGGTCAGCGGGAATATTTTTCTGTATCAGTTTTACACTGCCTTCCCCGGCATAGAGTCTGACATTCATCGTCAACATATTGGGGGTAATGTCGGTTCCGGTGGTAACAAACGGCTGGGCGATGGCACGCAGTGTGTCGGTAGCTTTAAAGTCGAATTCTGTGGGAAAGCCTTCGGTATAATCACTGATACCCCATGTGGCAATGTTTGAGAAGGCGGCCTCATAAATACCTTGGGCTTCGGCATTGGCAGTCTGGTTGTCCCAGTCGATGGTGTAGTATACCATGGCGCGGGCTATACTGTCGTTGAGTGTGGGAATGCCGGCTCCTGTGATGTTGAGGTTAATTTCGTCAAGTCGTATACACGGTGTGTTGTTGAGGGTAAGTATGGTCCCTGTTCCATACGAGGTAGTCATGTTGCCTTTGTCGCCGAGACAGCTGTTCAAGCTGCATATAGTGAGTACGGTAAAGGCTGTCAACAGAAGTGTTTGCTTGGTCTTTCTCATATTTGTCGATTTTTTCTTGTTAAAATTTGGTCCTGAGTCCTAAATGGAAAGCAAAATTTATGGGTTTGTCTTTCCATAAGTTCTCTATATTTTTATTGCCATTATCGAAGAAGTAAGCCACAGCCGGCTCGGCATAGAGATCGAAGTGGCGTGAGATGATATAGCTCACACCCAGTTTCAAGTGGGCCGACCACTGTACGCGGTGATCTCTGATATTCTCGGTGTAAGTGCTGTATGCCAGTTGGCTGTATGTATCATCGGTTCGCCGGCCGTATATATTGAAGTCCATTTGGGGCCCAGCCGATACGTAGAAACTAAAAAGTCTCGTGTTGAAGAAACGGTAACGTGCCAGCAGAGGAATGCCCAGGTAGTGCAGCTCTTGTTTCCCTTCGCGTTGCAGAGTCTCTGTTTTGTAGTCTGAGCGAAGGAAGGTGTAAACCAATCCGCTTTCAATACCCCAATGTGAGCCGAACTGTTTTTCGACGGTGATGCCTACCGAGATAGGGACTTTGTGCCGGTATTTCAGTATGGAGCCCTCTTCGGCATAATAGAGGCTGCTCCTTGTCATGCGAGTGTCTTGCGCATACTGGTTAGCCGATATGGCATTGGTGGAAGAAAGGCTTAGTGCATAGGATGAATTGAATCCTTCGGTCGAATTCTTTCGCGCCGTTGTGGCCAAAGCATAGTGCGTGTTTGATGTAGATGAAGCATATGTGCGGGAACTTGTCGGAGCATCTTTCTTAGTATCTTCATTTTCTTCATCTGCCTTGATGGCACGTTCTTTCCCGTCGTTTATCTCCATGGTTGTCTCATTAGCGTCATGCCCTGGATAAGATTGAGACGATGGTGAGATTGTTGGGGCTACGTTTGTATTCGAAGGTTCTGCTTCTTTGGTGTCGGCAAGCAACTCGATTTGTCGTATCCCTTCGGTATGCGTCGGAACACTTACTTCATGTCCTTCTTGGGGTGGAACTTGAGCTTCGGCGTTGAAATATTCTTTATCGTTTTGTTGACTGGCAGTGTGTGACTTGTCGTGTTGAGGCTTGGCCACGGAATCAGCAGCTGCCTGTTCGGCAACAATATTGGGGGCGGAGTGAGGCGACAACAATAGGTAACCCGCCAGGAAACATACCGAGACAAATGCGGCTGCCGCTGCGTAACGGGCATACTTCTTCCAAACAGATACGCTCGGCTTCTGCCTTGGCAGCCTGCGCTCTATCTCATCCCAAAGGCCTGAGGGTACATCAACCTCGTGGTCTTTCAGTTTCGATTGTATGATTTTGTCTGTCTGTTTCATTTTCCCGAGATTCCTTGCGGTCCTCTATATTTCGTTCAATCGTTTTTGCAGCCATTTTTTTGCCCGTGTCAGTTGAGAGCGCGAGGTGCTCTCTGTGATGCCGAGCATTTGGCCTATTTCTTTGTGGTTGTATCCTTCAATGACAAACAAGTTGAATACCGTTCTAAATCCGGCCGGCAACTCAGCAACCAATTCCATCAACTCGTCGGCCGACATTTGTTCTATTGTCGACGTGTCAATTTCCTGCATCGGCTCATTGTCGTCTAGGTCGACCGTCTCGCGCAGTACATCATTACGGCGCAAATATTCCAGTGCCGTGTTGACAAATATCCTTCTTATCCATCCTTCAAAAGAGCCATTGCCCGTGTAGCTGTCAATTGCCGTAAAAACTTTAATAAACCCTTCTTGCATCAGGTCTTGTGCCGTGTCGTAGTCGCGGCCATAACGCAAACATACCGCCATCATCTTGCGGGCATATTTGTCATACAGGGCACGTTGCGCCTGAGGGTTGTTTTTTCTGCAATTGTCGATTAGCTCTTTTTCTGTCATACGGAGGGGTGGCAGGGCTATTTTTGACAAGCAGCTATTAGTCAGATGTGAAAAACCGACTAATAGCTGCATGGTAAAGTAGATTTTTGAGGAGATTTATATCCTCTTGTGTTTTTTATGCTCTTTTTAAAGATTTATGAGAGCTTGTGAATGACCAGCCCCGACCGGAGTTTGGGTTCAAACCATGTCGTCTTGGGAGGCATGATGTTGCCCGAGTCGGCGATATCCATGAGTTGTTTCATTGATACGGGGTAGAGGGCAAGGGCAACTTTCATTTCTCCACTGTCGACACGGCGTTTCAGCTCTTCAAGGCCGCGAATTCCACCCACGAAGTCGATGCGTTTGTCGCTGCGCAGGTCGTTGATACCCAATATGTCGCGCAGGATAAGATTCGACGATATGGTTACATCGAGCACACCGATGGGGTCATTGTCGTTGTAGGTGCCCGCTTTGGCGGTCAGCGAATACCATTCACCGCCCAGGTAGAGCGAGAAGTTGTGTAGGGCACAAGGATGGTAAATTTCCAGACCTTTCTTCTCGACGGTGAAATTCTCGGCCAGCCGGGCAAGGAACTCTTCGTCGCTCAGTCCGTTGAGGTCTTTGACTACGCGGTTGTAGTCGATGATGTGCAACTGTGAGGCAGGGAAGCACACGGCCAGGAAGTAGTTGTACTCTTCTTCGCCACGGTGGTGCGGGTTCTGACGGGCCTTTTCGGCGCCGACCAGTGCGGCGGCAGCGGTACGGTGGTGGCCGTCGGCGATGTAGAGGTAGGGTATGGCGGCAAAGAGTTCGGTGATGCGTTGTATGGTAGCTGGGTCGTTGATGAGCCAGAAGTGATGTCCGAATCCGTCGGGGGCGGTAAAGTCATATTCGGGTTCGCCTTTTACGGTTTCGGCCACGATGGCGTCAAGTTCGGCATTGTCAGGGTAGGCGAGGAATACCGGTTCGATGTTGGCATTGTTGATGCGAACATGTTTCATGCGGTCTTCTTCCTTGTCGCGGCGGGTGAGCTCATGTTTTTTTATCACGCCGTTGAGGTAGTCGTCGACATTGGCACATACCACCAATCCGTATTGGGTGCGGCCGTTCATGGTCTGGGCATAGACATAATATTTTTCAGCCTTATCTTGTACCAGCCATCCTTTTTCCTGGAAGAGATTGAATTGCTCGACAGCTTTTTCGTAGACTTTGGGGTCATGTTCGTCGGTACCTGGTGCAAAATTGATTTCGGGTTTTATGATGTGGTAGAGCGATTTCTCGTTACCGGCAGCCTCGGCGCGTGCTTCTTCCGAGTTGATCATAGGGACGAGAGGCGACCTCCTCGACCAGTTCGCGTGGAGGTCTTAATCCTTTGAAAGGTTTGATTTTTGCCATGGCAGATGTTTTATAAATAAAAGAGGGTGAGCTATAGCGCAGTAAGCGATAGTATCACCCTCCTTAAATGATTTGTTTTTCTTACTTGTTCACTCTGAATTTGTCGATACCGTCTTTGAGATAAGCTACCGATTGTTTGGCAGCGGCAATACCTGCATTGATATTGGCCTCGGCAGTTTGTGCTCCCATTTTTTTCGGGGTGAAAAAGTAGCGACCTTCAAATTTCTCGGCAAAGGTGGCAGCATTGGAAGGGGCAATGTCGGAGATGTATTTGAAATCGGCTCGATCTTCCATCAGTTTTACCAGTTCTTCTTCGTCAATAACCTCTTTGCGGGCCGTGTTGATGAGTACGGCGCCTTTGGGCATCTGTTTCAGCAGGTTGTAGTTAATCGATTTTTTGGTCTCGTCGGTGGCGGGAATGTGCAGCGATACGAACTGGCAGGGGTTAGAGTTCGTCAACGTTTTCTATGGGGTTCACACCGGCTTCGGCGATGACTGTCGAGGGACAGTAGGGGTCGAAAGCGTAGACTTCCATGCCGAAACCTTTGGCAATGCGGGCTACGTTGCGGCCTACTTGACCGAAGGCGTGGATGCCCAACTTTTTGCCTTTCAGTTCGGTGCCCGATGTGCCGTTGTAGAAGTTGCGTACCACCATGACGGCCATGCCGAAGACAAGCTCGGCTACGGCATTGGAGTTCTGGCCCGGGGTGTTCATGACACATACGTTGTGGGCCGTGGCGGCAGCAAGGTCAATGTTGTCGTAGCCGGCACCGGCGCGTACTACGATTTTCAGGTTCTTGGCAGCGTCGAATACTTCGGCGTCGATGATGTCGCTGCGCACGATAATGCCGTCGACATCTTTCACGGCATCGAGCAGTTTGGCTTTTTCACCGTATTTTTCGAGAAGTATCAGTTCCATGCCGGCGCTTTCTACTTCTTTGCGAATGCCCTCTACTGCAACGGCGGCAAAGGGTTTGTCTGTTGCTACTAATATTTTCATGATAATGAAGATTAGTGTTTTCTTTCAAATTCCTGCATGGTGGCGATAAGGGCTTCGACGCTCGATTTGGGCAGGGCGTTGTAGAGCGAAGCGCGGAATCCGCCTACCGAGCGGTGTCCCTTGATACCTACCATGCCTTGCTCGGCAGCAAACTTGGCAAATTCTTCTTCAAGATCTTTGTATTCGTCGTTCATGACGAAGCATACGTTCATGATAGAACGGTCTTCGGGTACAACGGTGCCACGGAAAAGTTTGTTACGATCGATTTCATCGTAGAGGAGAGCTGCTTTTTCGATGTTCATTTTTTCGAGCACTTTCACTCCGCCCAATTCTTTGTAGTATTTGAGGGTCTGCAAAGCGGCAAATACGGGCAAGCAGGGAGGAGTGTTGAACATCGAGCCTTTTTTGATATGGGTGCGATAGTCGAGCATCGTAGGAATTGCGCGGTCTACGTGCCCCAATGCATCTTCACGAACGATAATGAGGGTAACACCAGCGGGTGCAAGGTTCTTTTGAGCACCGGCGTAGATGATGTCATATTTGGATACATCGACAGGGCGTGAGAAGATATCGGATGACATATCGGCTACCAAAGGAACTTTTACGTCGGGGTCTTGACGCAACTCGGTTCCGAAGATGGTGTTGTTGGTCGTGATATGGAAGTAGTCGGCATCTTCGGGAACGGTATAATTTTTGGGAATATAGGTAAAGTTGGCCTCTTTCGACGATGCAACGACATCGACTTCGCCGAAGAGTTTAGCTTCTTTGATGGCATTGACAGCCCACGTACCCGTTTCGAGGTATGCGGCTTTCTTTTTCAGTAAGTTGAAAGGCACCATACAGAATTGCAGGCTGGCTCCACCTCCAAGATACAAGACTTCATATCCGGCGGGTACATCTAATAATTCTTTGACAAGCGCACGTGCTTCGTCCATAACGGCCGAGAATTCTTTGCTACGGTGTGAAATTTCCAGCAAAGAGAGTCCTGTGCCAGCAAAATCCAGTACAGCGTCGGCTGTGTTTTTAATGGTGTATTCGCTCAGAATAGAAGGGCCTGCATAAAAATTGTGCTTTTTCATTTTGTTTATTTTTAAGTGTACTGATTCTTCAAAATTAATCCCGATTGTGGAGGTTTGAGGGAACAAATTTATGTTTTTTTTTATCCTTTGCCAAGAAAATATCAAATAAAAAGGTTGCTGCCGAAATATATTTTCTTTTTTAATTTCGTTTTGTCATATCGGCTTTGCAAAAAGGTGTTTTTTGCCTTTCGTGAAGAGAATGATTACTTGTATTTGTCTCCCCAAAGTGTGTGTAGATGCTCTTTGTGTCGTTCTTCCGCAGCGTTGGCTTGGGGGTGCCACAGCGATTTATTCTTGATTTCGTCGGGGAGGTATTGTTGTTTCACAAAGTGCCCTTCGAAATCATGGGCATACAGATAGTTTTTGCCATAACCCAATTCTTTCATTAAAGAGGTAGGGGCGTTGCGCAGATGAAGAGGCACAGGCAGGTTGCCGGTCTGTTCGACGCAGGCGAGAGCATCGTTGATGGCCATATAGGCTGAGTTGCTCTTGGGGCTGCATGCTAAATATACGGCTGCCTCGGCCAAGGCGATGCGGCCTTCGGGCCACCCGATATTTTGTACGGCTTCGAAGGCTGCATTGGCGATGAGTAGGGCGTTGGGGTTGGCCAAGCCTATGTCTTCCGAGGCCGAGATGACCAGTCGACGCGCTATGAATTTGGGATCTTCTCCTCCGGCAACCATGCGGGCCAGCCAATAGACGGCACCGTCGGGGTCACTGCCGCGTATCGACTTGATGAAAGCCGATATGATGTCGTAGTGCATTTCTCCCCCCTTGTCATAGGCCATGGGGTTTTGTTGCAATCTGTCGATCACAACAGCATCGTCGATAATCAGCGGCTCTTCGGGGGAAGTGGCGTTGGTTATGAGGTCAATGATGTTGAGCAGTTTGCGGGCGTCACCTCCGGCATAGCGGAAAAGTGCGGTCGTCTCTTTTATCTCAATGTGCCGTTTTTGCAACTCTTTGTCGGTGTGTATGGCCCGGTCGAGCAACTGTTGC
Source organism: uncultured Bacteroides sp. (assembly GCA_905210875.1). GTDB lineage: Bacteria > Bacteroidota > Bacteroidia > Bacteroidales > UBA11471 > Caccoplasma. Next base: position 23,317 of record CAJLYN010000005.1, read on the forward strand.
AGGTGCTTGGTGTCAAGCGATTTGAGTACATAAACCTGGCAGCGAGAGAGGAGTGGTCGTATTACCTCAAACGATGGATTCTCGGTCGTGGCTCCGATGAGGGTGACGGTGCCGTTTTCTACGGCACCGAGCAGCGAGTCTTGCTGCGACTTGTTGAAACGGTGTATTTCGTCGATAAACAGAATGGGCCGGCTTTGTTGAAATATGCCGTTGCTCTTGCATTTGTCTATGACGTCGCGTACCTCTTTTACGCCCGAGTGTATGGCACTCAGGGTGTAGAACGGGGTTTTGAGTTGGACAGCGATGATATGGGCCAGCGTTGTTTTGCCGACACCGGGAGGCCCCCATAATATAAATGAGGATACCTCTCCGCTGTCTATCATTCGGCGTAAAACGGCACCTTTTCCCACGAGATGTTCCTGCCCGATGTAGTCATCGAGCGACCTGGGTCGCAATCGTTCGGCTAGTGGTGGTAACATGGAACTTCGAGAGATTGGTGTGCGTTGCGTGTGTGATTATTCGTCTTCGGTATAACGTTCGATGGTCTGTTCACGGTCGGGTCCTACCGATACGATTTTGATGCGTACTCCCAGTTCTTCTTCGAGGAAAGTGAGGTAGGCGTTGAATTCTTCGGGGAATTCGTCTTCGCTCTGCATGTGGGTCATGTCGCATTTCCAACCGGGGAATTCCACATATACGGGTTCGATTTTGTCGTCGATTTCGAAGGGGAATTCGTCGGTCTCCTTGCCGTCAATACGGTAGGCAACACAAGCTTTGATGGTGTCGAAGGTGTCGAGTACGTCGCTCTTCATCATGATGAGGTCGGTAACACCGTCGATCATGATGGCATATTTCAAGGCGACAAGGTCGATCCAACCGCAGCGGCGTTCGCGTCCGGTAACGGCACCATATTCATGACCGATGTCGCGGATTTTCTTTCCGGTTTCATCGAAAAGTTCCGTGGGGAACGGGCCGCTGCCTACGCGGGTGCAGTAGGCTTTGAATATACCATATACTTTGCCGATGCGACTCGGGGCAACGCCCAAGCCTGTGCAGGCGCCTGCACAGATGGTGTTGGAAGAGGTAACAAACGGGTAGGAACCGAAATCGACATCGAGCAGGGTTCCTTGGGCACCTTCGGCCAGTACCGACTTGTTGTCTTTCAACAGTTTGTTGATTTCGTGTTCACTGTCAATGAAGCGGAACTGTTTCAGGTAGTCGAGCGAGGCAAACCATTGTGCTTCGAGCTCGGCAATGTCGTAGGTGTAGTGGAGTGATTGGAGTATGGCTTCGTGGCGGGCCTTTGCCTTGGCATATTTCTCTTCAAAGTTGTGCAGCAGGTCGCCTACACGCAGTCCGTTGCGGCTCACCTTATCGGTATAGGTGGGGCCGATACCTTTGCCGGTGGTGCCTATTTTCCCGGCACCTTTGGCGGCTTCATAGGCGGCGTCGAGCATACGGTGAGTGGGAAGTATAAGGTGTGCCTTTTTCGAGATATAGAGCTGGCGGGTGATGTCGTGTCCGCTGGCGGCCAGAGCTTCGGCTTCCTGCTTGAAGAGTACCGGGTCAAGTACGACACCGTTGCCGATGATGTTGATTTTACCCCCTTGGAATATACCCGAAGGTATGGAGCGGAGTACATATTTTTCTCCGTTGAATTCCAATGTATGGCCGGCATTCGGACCACCTTGGAAACGGGTGATGACGTCGTATCGCGGAGTGAGAACATCGACGACTTTGCCTTTGCCTTCGTCGCCCCATTGCAATCCTAATAATACATCTACTGATTTCATAATTTAAGGAGTGTAGTTATTTTTCTTGTTGTTGTTTGTTTTCTTTTTCGTTGTTTTTCCGGCGTAATTCTTTGCGTTCGGCCTGCAAGCAAGAGGAGCACACTCCATAGACATAGAGGGCATAGTAGGCCGTGGTGAATCGGGCAAATTTCTTTTGAGAAAGCACTTCGAGCAGCTTCGGGTCTTTCACTTCTCTTATTTTCCCGCAACGAGTGCAGATGAGGTGGTGGTGATTGGCCATGTTATAAGATTTTTCATATTGGGCCGGGTGGTTGCCAAACTGGTGTTTGCGCACCAGACCAGCGTCGACCAGCAGATCTATGGTGTTATATACGGTGGCCCTGCTTACCCGATATTCGCTTGCCGACATCATTTCATGCAGCAAGTCGGCATCAAAATGTTCGCTTGTTGCATATATCTTGTCCAATATGGCATATCGCTCAGGGGTTTTCCTAAGCTTCTTTGCTTCCAGATATTGAGACAGTTTTTGCCGTACAATTTCTCGGGTTTTCTCCTCAATCATGGCTCTGATAATTGTGCCAAACGAGGCAAAGATAATGAATAAAACCGAAATATGGTGTGCGAAAGGGGTGATAGTTGCGATTTAATGAGTAATGTTTTTTTTGCGAAAGGGACGGTGTCGGTGTTCCTGTCGCGTTTGCCGGACGAAGTTGTGCAGACTCTTTATTCTCCTTGCAGAAACCGACACTCTTCGTCGATGTCTGCAAGGAGTGCCCGGCGGGTGTCGGGTACCTCGGCGGTCGATATATGTTGTTGCATTTCGGCCGCTCTCTGTGGCGATACGGCTGCCAGCCGTTTCATGCAACCGGTTGCAACGGCCAGCAGATAAGCGGGAGCCGTGCCGCGCATGAGGTCGATATAGTCTGAGATGAGGTGTCGCGCCTCTTCGTCAGACGGTGTGTATTTCTGCGCCAGCAGTCGGCTCCACAACTGGTAGCCGGTATAGCGGGGCAAGTCGTCGACAGCATCGATGCAGTCTGATGCCAATTGTTCTGCTCCGACGATATGGCAAAAGAGATTCATGCAGCAGACATCGGCAACTTCGGTGTATGGAATTGCTTCGACCCACTGGCGTGCCGTTTCCAAATTCATCTCTTCGGCCGGGTATAGCCAGGTGGCCAGCAGTTTCGATTCGCGCACGGGCTCTTCCCACAATCGTTGGGCCAGAGTTTTATCGCGTGTAACCGTCGAGGCAATCCGTTTGAGCAGGGGAAGCGTGAGTCCGAAGTTGACCCGATAGGCCATGCCTTTTTCACGCATGCTGGCGGCGACGATGCCGTTCATCGCTTTGCGGAATTGGCGTTTTATCTCTCTTATCTGTTCGTCGGTCGATGTCGGTGTGAGCATGGCAGAAAATTTTTAGAAAGGTACGTTATCGTCCTGCTGGTTCAGAAAATCAGTGTTGGGACTTAGCGCGCCGGCATTGTCGGTCGGCAGTTGGTTGTTGTCGCGTTTCCGGTTTATTTTAGAGGGAATGACCGTGTCGTCTTTGAGGTTTTGGAAACGGGCCAGTTCGCCGCGGAAGCGCAGTCGCACGTCGCCCACGGCGCCGTTACGGTGTTTGGCTATGATGATTTCGGCCAGACCCACAAGAGAGTTGCCTTTGGCGTCTTCGGTAATTTTGTAATACTCGGGGCGGTGTATGAAGCATACCATGTCGGCATCCTGCTCGATGGCTCCCGATTCACGCAGGTCGGCCAGTTGCGGACGCTTGCCCTCCTCGCCGGTACGGGTTTCGACGCCACGGTTGAGTTGCGACAGGGCGATGATGGGAATGTTCAGCTCCTTGGCGAGACCTTTGAGCGAGCGGGAGATGGTACTTACCTCCTGTTCGCGGCTGCCGAAGTTCATGCCACTGGCGTTCATAAGTTGCAGGTAGTCGATGATAATCAGTTTTATGCCATGTTCTCTTACCAGTCGACGGGCCTTGGTGCGCAGTTCAAAGACCGAGAGGCTCGGGGTATCGTCGATGAAGATGGGGGCGTCGTATAGGTCGTTGATTTTGGCGTTCAGCTGCTCCCATTCGTGGGGTGCGAGTTGGCCACTCTTGATTTTCTCGCCCGGTATCTCGCAGGTGTTGATGATGAGACGGTTGACAAGTTGCACGTTCGACATTTCGAGCGAGAAGATGGCCACCGGCGTATTGTAGTTGATGGCCATGTTCTTGGCCATGGAGAGTACAAATGCCGTCTTACCCATGGCCGGACGGGCCGCTATGATGATGAGGTCGGAGTTCTGCCAGCCCGAGGTCATTTTGTCGAGGTCGGTAAATCCCGATTGCAGACCGCTCAATCCGTCTTTCCGGTTCGATGCGATTTCGAGAATGTGCAGGGCCTCGTTGATGACGGGGTTGATTTGGGTAACATCTTTCTTGACATTTCGCTGGGAGATTTCGAAAAGCTGACCTTCGGCTTCCTGCATCAGGTCGTCGACGTCGTAGGTCTCTTCATAGGCCTTGGCCTGAATCTCTCCGGTGAAGCGTATCAGTTCGCGGGCCAGGTATTTCTGGGCGATGATGCGGGCGTGAAACTCGATGTTGGCTGCCGACGATACCCGACTGGTCAGTTCGGTGATGACATATTCGCCGCCCACCTCTTCGAGTTTTCCGTTGCGCCGGAGCTGTTCGCACACGGTGAGCATGTCGATGGGCTCCTGTTTTATGGCTAGGTCGACGATAGCCGTGAAAATAAGCTGGTGCTTATATTCGTAGAAACACTCTGGTTTCAAAATGTCGCTGATGATGGAGTAGGCGTCTTTTTCGAGCATGAGAGCTCCCAAAACGGCCTCTTCGAGGTCGCGGGCCTGAGGTTGTATCTTGCCCATGTCGGTCATGGGCGAGAGGGCCGGGTTTTTCTTGCGTGCGGGAGTTTTGCGTCCGGATATGATTTCCATGTTTTTGTACTATGCGGTCATTGTTTTGAGGGTACAAATATAGTGAAAGGTGAGAGCAGAGGCAAGGGAAGAAAACAAAGTTTTCATTTCCGGACTATGCCGAGCTGTTTCCTGTATTCTGAATGAAAGAGAAATATAGTAAAAGACAAGAATAGAAGCACAAAGTGTTCCCGAAGTTTTTTCGATATTTGATTAGCCGGTCCGTCTTGTCTTTACCGTAGTATGCCGATAAAATCAAGTTGATGTAGTAAAAAAGGCCATTCCTTTCTTTCCCGAGTTTAAGCAATCGAGAAAGGTCTATGATGTGTAGAATGGAAAAGTCGTGGAAAATCGCTACCTTTGTCCCACGGTTTCGAAAAAGAATTTTATGATACGTTTCCCAAATGCCAAGATAAATCTCGGATTGCAGATATTGTCGCGTCGACCCGACAAATATCACAACATAGCCACGGTTTTTTATCCGGTAGGCTGGTGCGATGCTCTCGAAGTAGTTCCATCCGAGGAGAGCGGTGATGGTTGCAATCTGCATCTTTCGGGATTGGCAGTCGACGGTCATATAGAGGATAATTTGGTAGTCAAGGCTTATCGGCTGTTGTCGCAACATTACACGTTGCCCGCAGTTGATGCCTATTTGCACAAAGCGGTTCCTTCGGGTGCAGGCTTGGGTGGAGGCTCGGCCGATGCCTCTTCCATG
>CAJLYN010000006.1 GCA_905210875.1 uncultured Bacteroides sp.
CGGCTCCTGGCATCAGCGTCGTATCGGGTGCCTTCATCATGTTTATCCCCAACAAACAATATGGAGAAAACGGTATCATGGTCTTCGCCGATTGCGCCGTTACTCCTAATCCCACAGCCGAACAACTGGCTCAGATTGCCGTATCGACAGGCCAAACTGCCCGTATCATCGCCGGCTACGAACCGCGCATCGCCATGTTGAGCTTCTCGACCAAAGGCAGCGCCAAAGACGAAATGGTCGACAAAGTTGTAGAAGCCACTCGTTTGGCCAAAGAACTTGACCCGACATTGCTCATCGACGGTGAGTTGCAAGCCGATGCCGCCATCGTTCCTTCGGTAGGCCAAAGCAAAGCCCCCGGAAGCCAAATCGCCGGTAGAGCTACCGCGCTCGTATTCCCCACCCTTGAAGTAGGAAACATCGCTTACAAACTGGTACAACGCCTCGCCGGTGCCGAAGCCGTAGGCCCGATTCTCCAAGGTATGGCCGCTCCCGTCAACGACCTCTCCCGTGGCTGCTCGGTCGACGATGTCTACAAAATGATTGCTATCGCCTGCAACCAAGCTATCGGATTGAAGAAAAAGTAATTCATCACACATAGCCTTTAAATCATGAAAGTACTTGTTCTAAACTGTGGTTCATCATCTATTAAATACAAACTCTTTGAGACCGACACCAAAGCCGTGCTGGCGCAAGGCGGCATCGAGAAAATCGGCTTGAAAGGCTCTTTCCTCAAACTCACCCTGCCCAGCGGCGAAAAGGTCATTCTAGAAAAAGAGATTCCCGAACACACCGTCGGCATCGAGTTCATACTCGACACGTTGGTGAGCAAAGAATACGGTTGCATCTCCTCGCTCGAAGAGATTAATGCCGTAGGTCACCGCGTCGTACACGGCGGTGAGAAGTTCAACCAGTCGGTACTCATCGACAAGGCCGTAAAAGAGAAAATCATCGAGTGCATCGACATTGCTCCGCTGCACAACCCGGCCAACCTCAAAGGTATCGACGCCGTAGAAAAAATTCTCCCCAACGTACCTCAGGTTGCCGTATTCGACACCGCCTTCCACCAAACCATGCCCCAATATGCCTACATGTACGCACTCCCCTACGAGCTGTACGAAAAATACGGCATACGCCGCTATGGTTTCCACGGCACCAGCCACCGCTATGTATCGCGCCGTGCCTGTGAGTTCCTGAATCTCCCCTACGAGAAGCAACGCATCATCACCTGCCACATCGGCAACGGCGGCTCCATAACGGCCATCAAAGACGGCAAGTCGGTTGACACCTCAATGGGCCTCACTCCCGTTGAAGGTCTCATGATGGGGACCCGCTGCGGCGACGTAGACGCCGGCGCACTCGTGTTCATTCAGGAGAAAGAGGGTCTCGACGACAAAGGTCTCTCGACCCTCATCAACAAGAAGAGCGGCGTGCTGGGTATCTCGGGCGTGTCGTCGGACATGCGCGAAATCGAAAGCGCCATTGCCCAAGGCAACGAAAAGGCCAAACTGGCCCTCACGATGTATGAATACCGCATTGCCAAATACATCGGCGCCTATGCTGCCGTACTTAACGGTGTAGACGTCATCGTCTTCACCGGCGGTGTTGGTGAGAACCAGGCCGTCAGTCGCGAAGTTGTTTGTAACCAACTCGGGTTCATGGGTGTAGAGATAGACAAGGAACTCAACAAGAAATCGCACGGCGTAGAAGTGGAACTCTCTACCCCCGCCTCGAAAGTGCGTGTCGTTGTCATTCCTACCGACGAGGAGCTGATGATTGCACTCGATACCCAAAACATCGTCATGAAGTAATAACCCTCTTTATGCAACACCCTTGTACCACACTCGGTACAAGGGTGTTTTTTTATCTCACAACAGACCGCATCGAAGACCTGTTTCGCCATAATTTTTTTCTGAAAAGCAAATGCTCCTCCATTCTTCTCAGGAATCGGTCTCCACAAAAAAGATAGTGAACCGAAAAGCCCGGAAAGCTCTTGAAACGATATGGAGATACACCGAGACACAAGCCAGAGCCTTTCCAGCAACAACAGCAACAGCGCCACAAACAGGTCTCGACACAATGTAACATTACCACCATGAAAAAAGCTTTAATCTCGGCCATCTGCCTTTTTGCCGCCACAACAGTCGCCGCACAAACGGTCATCATCGACGGTGTGCCGCGCGACACCTCATTCACTCTCGACGGCACATACAAGAAAGAACGCAAATACCGCCCCTACATCGAGCCGGTGAGAGCCTCACTACCCCAAGGTGTGCGTGCCTACGAGGACGTAACCTACAAGAAAGTATCGAACTCATTGGGTAAACACGCCTTGAAAATGAACATCTATCGCCCCGACGACAACAAGAAATATCCCGTATTGCTGATGATTCACGGCGGCGGGTGGAACTCGGGAAGCCCCGAATTGCAGGTGCCCATGGCGCAACAGATAGCCGCCCGCGGATATGTAGCCATTCCTGTCGAATACCGACTGATACCCGAAGCGCTCTACCCCGCCGGAGTCGAAGACCTCGAAGATGCCGTCGAATGGGTCTACAAGAATGCCAAGCGATATGGCATCGATCGCAAGAAAATAGCCGTGTCGGGCTGCTCGGCCGGCGGCCAGTTGGCCATGCTCCTCGGCATGCAGAACAAAAGTGGGAAAATAGGAGCCGTCATCAACATGGACGGTATCTCTTCTTTCGTAACCGAGGAGTCGGTGGGCCGTGCCCGCGAAGCCAGGGCCAAGGGAAAGACTCTGCCGGTCGACGCCATTTGGCTGGGTGGCACCTACGAAGAGCAACCCGAAAACTGGAAAGGCGCTTCGGCCCTCTTCTGGATAGGCCGGCAATCGGCCCCGGTATGCTTTATCAACAGCTCGATACCGCGCTTCCACAACGGCCGCGACGAGGCTACCGCAAAACTCGACTCACTGGGCATTCACAGCGAGGTGCATACTCTTGAAGACACGCCGCACACCTACTGGTTTTTCCGTCCGTGGTTCGATACGGCCGTAGCCCACATGACGACATTTCTTGACCGCATCTTCAAGGAGAAATAACAGTCCGGGGACATAAACCGACGTCGAGGGCGATACTTCGTTTACATGAAGTATCGCCCTCGGTGTATCTTTGAACAAGCAATAAAGAAACCCTACGGCACAAGATGGCAAACAGCGTGACGGGTGGTCGGGAAAGGGAGAGAACAGACAGACGACTTAAAGAGCAGACTCGTCTTCGATATACTGTTCGAGCAAGAGTTGTTCGCCGTCGAAACGGGCAAAAGAGAAGTGCTGTATCCAGTCGCCCAATATCAGCACACGACAATCGCGCGCCAGCATCAGGTCGAGCATGATATGACGGTGCCCGAAGATAAAGAAGTCGATGTGCGGAGAAGGATTCTCGCGACTATACTCCCGGGCATAACGCACCAGGAACTCGTTGTCTTCGCCCTGATAGGGAAGGTCATCGCCATGCTTGCGGCTGTGAGCCGACCATCGGTGGGCAAAGGCAACCGTCCAACGCGGGTGAATGGACGAATAAAGGAGCTGGCAAAACCGACTGTAAAAAATAGCCCGTATCACACGAAACGAAAGAGGGGTACGCCCCAATCCATCGCCGTGGGCCAAATAGGCCGTGTAGCGTCCCAGCGACACCAGGCAAGGCGACTTGTGCACAATGACCCCCAGCTCGGCAGGGAGATAGTCGAAAATCCAAATATCATGGTTGCCGATGAACCAATGCACCTCAACCCCGCTATCGGTGAGTTCAGCAATTTTCCCAAAGAAACGGGTAAATCCGCGAGGCACGACATACTTGTATTCATACCAGTAATCGAGAATATCGCCCAAGAGATAGAGTGCGGCCGCATCGTCCTTGATGGTGTCGAGCCAGCGCACGACACGACGCTCACGCTCCAAACGCTGTTCGGGCGAAAGGGCACGCATACCCAGATGCAGGTCGGATATGAAATAGGTATTGGTTCTCATGCAACAATGGTGGAGAAAAAAGGACAGGAAACCGACGGCTTAGAGGAAGCCAAGTTCGAGTTTGGCCTCTTCACTCATCATATCCTTGTTCCATTCCGGTTCAAAAACCAGATTGATTTGAGTCGAAGAGACACCCTCGACACTTTCGATTTTCTGCTTGACATCTTCGACGATGAAGTCAGCCGCCGGACAGTTGGGAGCAGTGAGGGTCATATCGATGACCACACGGCCATCATCGTCGACATCTACCTTGTAGATAAGTCCGAGGTCATAGACATTAACCGGTATTTCGGGGTCGTAGACGGTACGGAGCATTTTGACAATGCGTTCTTCGATTTCGAGCGTATGAGACATTTCTTTCAAGGTTATTTACGAGAGACAAATCAATGACGGTGGGGCGACCGCCCGCCATCTTTTTTTGTTTTTGACTGGCGAGACCTGTCGTTACGAGGCTTGGGCAACTCTTCCCTGTCGAGGCGGTTGCGAAGGCCGCCGCGGGTACCGCGGTGAGAACGATGCACGGGGGCCTCCTCTTCTTCAACGGGAGTATTTCGTACCGGCCGTTTCTTGGGCTTGGGAAGTTTGGGGCGTTCGATAAACGACTCGGGATTGGGGCGCAACACCTCACCGTCGATACGGACAGTATCGCCCGGAGAGACCTTTGTCCCAGGCAAAGCTACGGAGCCATTGACTTCGACACGAGCGTCGTCGACCAACTTATCGGCTTCACGACGGGAGCAAAAGCCGGTATCACTGATATACTTGTTTATGCGCACTTGTACCATGTCTTTCAGTCAAGAGTTAAACGGGTTACCGTGATTTTCTTCTGTAAAAATATCGATGCCAACACGGCAAACTTCTCGGGCGACTCGGTTGTGTAGAAGGTACACTCACCTCCCCGCATACAACGTTGCTCCATCTCGGGGTGACGCGTCAGATAGTCTTTGAGACTCTCAGCGACAATGTCGCCCTGTATCAACGGAGTAACCCCTTGCGGCAAATAACGGCGTATCTTGTCGAGCAGAAGCGGATAGTGCGTACAGGCCAGAATAACGGTATCGATACGAGCATCTTGCGCCATGAGCGCTTTGATGTTTTTCTCAATAAAATAGTCGGCACCGGGATTATCATACTCTCGGTTCTCGACCAGCGGCACCCACATGGGGCAGGCCTCACCTACCACTTGTACATGGGGAAAGAGTTTCTTGATTTCAAGGGTATAGGAACATGACTGTATGGTTCCCACCGTAGCCAGTACGCCGACGTGCGACGTGCGTGTAATGTTTCCTACCACCTCGGCCGTGGGCCTGATAATGCCCAGCACCCGACGATCGGGAGCCACCACCGGCAAATCGAGCTGCTGTATGGAACGCAAGGCCTTGGCCGAAGCCGTATTACAAGCCAGAATAACCAATCGGCAACCCATGGAAAAAAGTTTCAGCACGGCCTGACGGGTAAATTCATATACCACCTCGAACGAGCGTGTTCCGTAGGGAGCGCGTGCATTATCGCCCAGATAGATGTAATCATACTGGGGAAGAAGATGGCGTATCTTCTCCAAAATAGTGAGACCACCGTAGCCCGAATCGAAAATTCCGATAGGTCCTGGCCGGTGGTCTGCTATAAAAGTCGGCATATCTTTCACAGAAAAAGTTTTTTCGGGTTAGACGGCCGCAAATATCGGTCGTTTTACTGCAATCCCAGTTTGGCTTTTACCAGCGGGGTGGCGTCGATAGCTTGACCACCGGCATAAAGTACGGAAGGAATGCTCATATCAAAGATGAAGGTAAATCCGTTTTCCTGACCAACAGCTTTCACGGCATTGGTAATCTTCTCTTGCAGAGGGGCCAAGAGTTTTGCCTGTTGCTCTTCCAAATCGCTGGTAGCCACTTCGCGGAAATTCTGGATACGTTGTTGTATTTCCTGAATCTCCTGCATACGGCGTTGCTTGATATTTTCGGGCATGGAATCTTGACTGTTCACAAAATCTTTGTATTTGGTTGTGAACTCTTCCTGCATTTTCATGAATTCGTTTTCGTATTGTTTCGAGAGGTCTTCGAGTTGCTTCTCGGCCGTAGCCTTTTCGGGCATGAGATTGAACACATCGACCGTGTTGACAGTACCAAATTTAAGGTTTTGAGCGGCAAGGCCAAGCGGCAAAGCCAAGAAAACAAGAATAATGAGTTTTTTAATCATAGTATGATTTATTTTTTGAGTTTTTTATTGTTTCTACGATGCGACAAATGTAGTCAAATTATTTGGAAAAACCCAACTTCGACAGCACTTCGTTGCTGATGTCGATACGAGGAGAGGCAAAAATGATGTTTGCCGACGAAGCCCGGTCTATGACCATCTGGTAACCTTTTCCTTCGGAAATCGATTTCACGGCCTCATAGATGTCGTCTTGTATGGGTTTCATCAGACTTTCGCGTTTCTTGAACAATTCTCCCTCGGGGCCGAAATATTTCCGGCGCAGGTCCTGTGTAGCTTTATCCTGTTCCAGTATCTCTTCTTCCTTCTGCTGTTTCTGAGCGTCGGTAAGGAACACGGCATTAGACTGATACTCCTTATACATCTCTTCCACTTTCTGAGCCTGGTCGGTAATCTCTTTTTCCCAACGGAGGGAAATCTGTTTCAACTGCTCATTGGCCATTTCATAGGCCGGTATGTTTTTGAGAATATACTCCATATCGATAAGAGCAAATTTCTGCGCATGGGCCCCGGCCAGACAGAAAGCCGAGACAGCCAACAAAAGAATCATTCGTTTCATAGCTTTTCTTTTTATGGTTAGCATTTTCTTTTAAAAACAATCGGAACAGGTTCCTGTTCTGTTTCCCGACAGTCATCAGAACTCCTGACCCAGGATAAAGTGGAGCTGGCTGCCACTTCTTGACGTCGAAGTAGGCAAGGCTTTGTCGAAGCCATATCCCCAGTCAATACCCATAAGACCAATCATCGGGAGGAAGATGCGCACACCCACTCCGGCCGAGCGTTTGAGTTTAAAGGGATTGACATCTTTTACCTCGGTCCACGCATTACCTGCCTCGGCAAAGGCCAGTGCATATATAATCGTAGAACCCTGCATCAGCACGGGGAAGTGCAACTCGGCACCCAAGCGAGCATAGGCATAACCCTCTTGTCCATACGGGGTAAGGGCGCCGTTCTCATAACCACGGAGGGCAATGGTCTCGGTCGCGTAGTTGTAAGAAGAACCTGTCATACCGTCGCCACCCACATAGAAAGTCTCAAAGGGCGACTTCTTGTACTTGTTGTATGAACCCAGGATTCCCAAATCGAAGCGGCCCATCATGACCAGTGTATAGGTTTTGTCTTCGCCGAACCCGAACGAGGCTAACGGGAGGTAGAATTTACTGTTAAACTTCCATTTATGGTATTCTATCCACCGGTACAGTTTCTGCTGGTCTTCGGCATTCGAGGCATCGAGCGAAGCATAGTCGGTGTGGTCAAACAGCGAATAGGGCGGTGTAAGTTGTACCGAAAGAGAGAACTGCGAACCGCGAGTCGTATAGTAGGGATTGTCTATCGAGTTACGCGCCAGGGTGAGACCCAGGGTAATGCTGTGCGAGGTACCGTTCTGCATACGGAAGAGGTACTCCCAGTTTTTCAGTTTGTACAGTTGGTAATTGAGGTCGGCCGTGAAGGTGAAATAGTCGTCGGGCCAGGTCAATCGTTGTCCCAGACCGAGCGAGATACCGAACAACTTGATATACTTATCGGGGTCGATGGCATAGGTATAGTCCGACGCACTGGAATTATAACCATAGAGGTAATCGTAGTAGCTGTAATAGTTGTCGTTGTAGAACGAGGTACTCAACGCCGTCGACTTACTGTAATAGACCGAGAAGCTGAGCGAATTGGGACGTTTGCCGCCAAACCACGGTTCGAAGAACGACATGCTGTAAGACTGGTAGTAGCGGGCATTGGTCTGCACGCTGAGGGTAAGCGTCTGCCCGTCGCCCTGAGGTATGATGCCTTTATAGGTCTTGGGGTTGAAGAGGTTCTTGACCGAGAAGTTGGTAAATTTCAGGCTCAGTCGGCCAATGATACCGGTCTGTCCCCAACCGGCCGACAGCTCGACCTGGTCGTTGGCTTTCGATTCGAGCACATAGGTAAGATCTACGGTACCATTCTCATAGTCGGGCTCGGGTTTCACATCCATCGTTTCGGGGTTGAAATGGCCCGACTGCATGATTTCACGCATCGAACGCATCAGCTCCGAGCGGTTGAAAAGTTCACCCGGCAGGGTACGCAACTCACGACGCACGACATGCTCGTACAGGCGGTCGTTACCGGTAATGGTCACCTTGTTGATGGTGGCTTGCGGCCCCTCCATGATGGAGAGTTCAAGGTCGATAGAGTCGTTTTCGACATTGCTCTCTATGGCATGTATCTGGAAAAAGAGATATCCATTGTCCATATAGATGGTCGAGATGGCATCTTCATCGGTTTCGGTACGCTCTTTGAGGAGCTTCTGGTTATAGACATCACCGGGTTCGAGACGCAGCACACGATTGAGTTGGTCGGTGGTGTAAACGGTATTACCCACCCAGCTGATATCCCGGATAAAATATTGGTCGCCCTCTTCGAGATCGATGTATATGTCGACCGTCTTCTCGTCATAGGGCACAACACTGTCGGAGAGAATAACCGCATCGCGGTAACCCAGCTCGTTGTATTTTCCGATGATGAGTTCAAGGTCTTCGGCATAGCGCTCGGGCACAAACTTCTTGGGACGGAAAAGGGTAGGCAGGTATTTGCGCTGACTGGTTTTCTTCATGGCCCGGTGCAACTTGCGGTTGCTCAACACCTTGTTTCCGGAGAAATAGATTTTATGTACCTTGATTTTCTCCTTCTTGTCGATGTCTATATCGATAATCACCTGATTTTCATTCGATAAGTCATCTTTCAGGTAGATAGACACTTCGGCATTCTTGAAGCCCTTATCGTCGTAATAGCGCTTGATGAGGAGTTTGGCCCGGTCGATGAGATTGGGGGTTATCTGGTTTCCCTTTATCAGGCCGAGACGCTGCTCCAACTCTTCTCTTTCAGACTTCTTGATTCCGATATAGTTGACCTGCGATATGCGGGGACGTTGCTGCAATGCGATATTGAGCCATACCTTATTCCCCGCAATCTTGGTTACCGAGATGACAATATCGGAAAAGAGTCCCTGCTTCCAGAAGCGTTTCACGGCATCGGTAATGGCATCGCCGGGAATCTCTATTTCATCGCCGACCGAAAGGCCCGAATATCCGATAATCACAAAGTCTTCGTAATTGTCGGTAGCTCCCGACACCGTGATATCGGCAATCTCATACCTGCGAGGTATGGCTCCGTAGTCGATTTGCGGATTGTATATCGTGTCGACCGGCGCACTTCCGGAGAGGGAAAGTTGAGCGGCCAGCGGCGAAGGAAACAATAGAATGAAAAAAAGTACTGCCAAGAAGCAGGTCTTTTGCAGCGATATATGGCAAGAATGTGTCGACATCATCATAATTGTTCACTGATTTTTCCGAAGCGACGTTCGCGCGACTGATAATCACAAATAGCTTTATACAGGCTCTCTTCGTCGAAGTCGGGCCAATATTGTGGTGTAAAATAGAGTTCTGAATAAGCGGCCTGCCACAACAGGAAGTTGCTGATGCGGCATTCTCCCCCGGTGCGTATCAGCAGGTCGGGGTCGGGAATGGCACTCGTCGTAAGGGCCGACGAAACACACTGTTCATCGATTTGCTCGGGCAACAAACGGCCGGCGGCTGCCTCCGCAGCCAAGAATCGGGCGGCGCGCACGATTTCCCATCGGGAAGAGTAGCTCAACGCCAGCACCAAGGTAATACCCGTATTGGAGGCCGTCTGCTCCATGCAACGGAAGAGACGCTCCCGCACCTCAGCCGGCATACGTTCCAAATCGCCGATAGCCGTGAGACGCACATTGTTTTTCATCAATTCGGGAGTTTCCTGCTCAATGGCCATGACCATCAACGCCATCAAAGCATGCACCTCCTCTTCGGGACGAGACCAATTCTCGGTCGAAAATGTATATAGAGTCAAATATTCTATTCCCAAATTACCGGCGGTACGGGTAATGGTGCGCACCGCCTCCACTCCTTGACGATGACCGTAAGAGCGTTCTTTGCCCCGCTCCTTGGCCCAACGGCCGTTACCGTCCATAATGATGGCAATGTGCCGTGGCAAGCGGGTTTTATCGATGTTGTCTATAAGCGACATTTTTGTTTACTATATGGTTATATCATTAGTATGAAACCTCTAAAAAGCACTCGACGGATTACAATCAACACACTTGCGACCGATGTCGTAGGTGATGGAAATCATCGTGAGTGCATACCAGTCGGTATTTTTAAAGGCCGCACTGGTAATACGATAGGGGTCGTCCAAAGCCTTACCGTCGAGCTTGTCGCCCAAGGTCTTGCGCATGGTAAATTCCACAGCGAGATTCCAGCGTCGGGCCAACTTATATTTCACACCCACCCCCATGGGTATGTGGAGCGAGAAATATCCGTCGCCTTTCCGAGGCACGGCCGTAAAGCCAAGACCGGTTACTATATAGGGCGTAAAGCGCCGGGTACCCTTGTAGCTCTCGCCCATGCCGTAATGGAAGAAATTGAACTCGGCTTCTGCCCCGAAATCCATCACCGAACGACTGAACGCATACTGAGCATTTCCCGGAAAGACATTCGACAACCCTTGGGTCGACCCTTTCACACGAGTCATCGTCAGGTTATATTTCAAGGCCCAACGATAATTGATGTGCTGGCGAAACAACACCCCATAAGCCCCGCCGGGCTTGTGAAACGGGTTACTGCTTATATCGCCTACGTATGCACCTATTCCGCCTGCCGCACCTATCTCGTAGAGATACTCTTGGGCCGACAACGGCAGCAGGCTGCCTATCAACCAGAGAAGTGCGACCAGCTTTTTTCTCATATTCCGATACATTTTGCGCTGTCTCATGTATGAGAAACGCCGCCCGGGTTCAAAAAATTATCTCCCACCCCTACTATTTTTACATTCTTCACTAAAAGGTGAAGCGCAGTACGACGCCGCGACATATCTCGTCAATCAAATTGTTGCGACTGTCATATCCGCCAAATACATAGACGTATGGCACTGCTTCATCGCTACTGCGGGTCACACGGCTGAGGTAGGGCATCTCGGCCCATTGCCACGTTGAGAGCGATGTTGCCGGTATCACCGCCGACTCCTCACTGATGTAGGCCGAGGCAAATGCCCGAGAAGTAAATCCCATGTTCGACACATAGAGCGGAGTGCCCTTGGCGGCCTGTTCCCAGTATCCGCCCAATGTATTGGTATAGTAGAGGTCGTTGCGGACGCCGGTGGCATCTTTTCCGCCCAATATGTAATAGTAGGTCTTGCGGACAAAATAGTCCGACTCAGCATTGTATTCGTCGTTGTAATAGGAGAAAAACAGCGCGCCTTCACGAGGCGATACCGCAGCCCCCGCACCACCGGCAATTCCCACCTTGGAGAGCGCTGCCCATCGTACACCATCGTACGCCCATATGTGACCACTGTAAGAATTGTCGGCGCACCGACCTCCAAAGAAATATATTTGCGAGGTTCCGTATGAGGTATCGCTATAAGCTATCGTGTTACTGTATCCCGACACCGGAAAGTTGGTCTCTATCAACGTTTCTGCGGTATAGGTTCCTGCTTCGTACGTAGCATGGACATACCCAGCCTCCGTAACGGCAACTCCCGTGAGCCGTTCGTTCCACACCCCGATGAGAGCAGCAAAGCGAGCATCAGCAACGGGAGTCCACGTCAGGCCGTCGGCCGAGCGGCACAACGTCTGGTTGCCATCGGCATCAGGTGTACCGCACAGTGCAAAAAGTGTATCGGACGACGCTACAATCGTCGACACCGAAAGGGTATCGCCCCAGGGCGCGAACGTATAAAGATCCCACCTGTCGGCAGGAGCCGATGAGACGCCCAGACTGTAGGCTGTGCCATCAGTGGTAAAGCAATAGGCTTTGTCTCCGAAAGCAACGGTCTTCTGAGCCACCGGCGATTCAAGCAACGTAGGCAACGTGTGTGCGCCCAATGTAGCCCACACCAGCGAATCGGCCTGCACCCGGTGTACACGCACCTCGATACGGTACTCCTGCGTGGTAACGCCATCGGCGGCTACGACTTTCATTTTGACATCGTTGTTGAAATCGATTGAGTCGCTATCGTCTTCGAGATAGTCAATGGTCTTCAACAAAGAACCATCGTCTTTGCCGAGAACCGTAATTTCGACACTCGACGGATTGTCAAAGGTAATATCCGGAACAAGGGCAGAGATATCTGTACCGTAAGGAAACGAATCGGGATTGTAAATTTGGCCCTTCACCAGATCGATGGTAAAATAGCGATAAGAGAGGTTGGTCAGTATATCAATATCGGCCGCCAATGAAAAGGTGCGCACCATCGTATTGGCATTCGATGTGTATATGAGATCGGCATCATCGTCGGAATTACAGGCCACCAGCCCATACAACATCACACCGATACACACCGGCAACAAAAAAAATCTCGTCAGCTTCATTCCAAAGAAAGAGGTTACATGATACAAGGTCACAAAATTAGAAAGATTTTCGGCTTTTTCTTCTTCTGATGGAGATTATTATAATAATTTATAATATAGGCCTCTTTCTTTGCGCTTTATGACAAACGAGCCAAGTGGGAATAACGTTGAAGTTGATGTAAGCCGCACATCATACTTGTCCGACACAAAGCCTGGGAAAGAGCGGGAGCCCGCACCCCCTCATGCAAGACGAGAGGTGCAGTTTCGACATAGGCTTCGTCCCAATATCCGGCATCGATAAACGATTGCAGCGTAACGGCTCCACCCTCAACCAGCAGAGAAGTAACGCCCTCATCATAAAGAGATTTCAGCAGTTGTGGAATCACCGGCCTGGAAAAATCGAGTACTGTGCAGCGCACTGCCCCGGCCGATGTCGGCAATGGTATCGGGTGGGACGTAAAAATTTCGGTAGGCAGCCCGTCGGTGAGCAAGGGCGACGACGGAGGAAAGTCGATGTGCGCACCAAGAACGACGCGCAGCGGAGAGCGTCGGCCCGGCCACAGGCGCAAGGTAAGCGACGGATTGTCGCAATGCAAAGTACGAGAGCCCACCAATATGGCGTCGCTCCCGGCCCGGAGACGATGCACGAGAAGCGACGTTTGCTCGTCGGAAAAACGACAGGGCGGCTCATCGGGAGTGCGACAGCTGTCGATAAAACCATCGGAACTCTGAGCCCACTTCAAGACGACATACGGGCGCTGCTGTTCATGGGCCGTCATAAAAGCGACGTTCAATGCCCGACACTCTTCGTCGAGGGCTCCTGTAACGACCTCGATGCCGGCATCACGCAACAGAGCAATACCCCGCCCCGAAACTTTGGGAAACGGATCGAGACACCCTATAACAACACGGGGTATCTTCTTCTCGATAATCAGGAGGCTGCACGGCGGGGTCTTCCCGTAATGGGAGCAGGGCTCGAGCGAGACATACAGCGTGGAACGGGAAAGCAATTCGGGATTTCGCACCGAGGCAATGGCATTGACTTCGGCATGCGGGCCGCCAAACTGCCGGTGATACCCCTCACCTATTATCCGACCATCGCACACAACGACGGCTCCCACCATGGGGTTGGGCGACACATGGCCACGGCCACAGGCTGCCAGTTGCAGGCATCGCCGCATATACATCTCGTCAACGTTCTGATTTTCCATTGTCTCTATCTGATTATCATTCTTTTTCTCAATCATGAGCGGCTTTTATCCGACTTTTCCGCCCCTCCTTCCCGGCGGTTGCGAGAGTCGAGAAGGGGTAGCGGCGGCACCGCCAACGGCTTCCGACGCCATTTTTTCTTTTACCTCGACACCCCGGCTTTGCCTTCTTTTCAGAAGAGAGGAGGTGCCTCGGCATAGTCAGTGACGAAAACTTTGTTTTCTCCCCCCCTCTGCTCTCGGCTTTCGCTATCTTTTCAGAAGACAGGGGGCGCCTCGGCATAGGCAACGACGAAAACTTCGTTTTCTCCTTGCCTCTGCTCTCGGCTTTCGCTATCTTTGCCTCATGCAAAAGACAATCCGACATATCCAGGAAGCGCTCGACGGCCTCTATCCGCCCGAAGAGATACGCGCCCTCACCCGACTGCTGCAAGAGGAGGTGTGCGGACTCTCTCCCGTGGAGGCATTCTTGCACAAAGATAGGATTTTGGACGAACCTATCCGAAAAAAAATCGAAGTTATCGTCGAAAGGCTCAAAAAAAACGAACCGGTCCAATACGTTTTGGGACACACCCACTTCGACGGCCTGCGTATAGGCGTTGCCCCGGGGGTACTCATACCACGCCCCGAAACCGAGGAGCTGACCCTGCTCATCGCCGACGAAAACCGGAAGTGTCCGCCGTCGAGCATCGTCGACATCGGCACGGGAAGTGGCTGCATAGCCATCGCCCTCTCGCACCGGTTTCCTGAATGTCGCGTCGAGGGGTGGGACATCTCACCCAACGCCCTGCGCATAGCCGAGGCCAACAACCGCTCGCTGGGCACCCGCGTACAATTTCGCCAACTTGACATTCTGCACTTTACCCCGGAAGCCGACGCATACGGCCGCTACGACATGATTGTAAGCAACCCGCCCTACATCGTCCCCTCGGAGGTAGACGCCATGGAGCCCAACGTACTCGACCACGAGCCGCACTCGGCGCTCTTTGTTCCCGAGGAGGAGCCGCTGCTCTTCTACCGGGCCATCGCCGTGGTCGCAAGACATCTTCTGCACGACGGCGGACGGCTCTATTTTGAAATCAATCCGCTCTTTGCCCGGGAAACCGAACAGATGCTTCACGACGAGGGGTTCCGCCACATACAGGTCCGCCGCGACCTGTCGGGCCGGGAACGCTTCGCCTCAGCCACCCGATAAACACCGACCAATGAAAAAGCCCCTCACCCCCGAAGAAGCCCTTTACCGGGCAGCCGCCCTCTGCTCCACCGCCGAACGGTGCGCAAGCGAAATCGAAGAGAAACTCTCCCGCTGGGGGGTAGCGGCCCCGGATATACGCCGCATCGTCGCACACCTCCGCGAAGAGGGATACATCGACGAGGCCCGATACTGCCGCAGCTTTGTACACGACAAAATACAATTCGACCGCTGGGGCCGCCTGAAAATCTGCGCCGCCCTGCGGCAAAAGAGGCTACCCGATGCAGCCGTGGCCGACGCCCTTGCCCTCATCGACGAGACCTCCTACCGCCAGCTGCTGTGGGAACTCATCGACCGCAAACGCCAACAGCTCGACGGCTCCGACCCGCGAGCCGACAAGGCAAAGCTCCTGCGTTTCGCCCTCTCGCGTGGCTTCGAAACGGGTATAATATTTTCGATCTTGGGAAGGGACGACTATGACGACACCTGCGACGATTAACCATCTGCTCGACCTCTTTTTCCCCCGGCTGTGCGCCGTGTGCGGAAGAAGGCTGACCGGCAGCGAACAGCACCTGTGCCTGCACTGCCTGCAACACCTGCCACGCACCTCGTTCCACCGCGAAGAGAGCCACGCCATGGAGCAATTGTTCCGCGGGAAAATCGACATCGACAGCGCTTTTGCCCTGTTCTACTCCTCGCCCCACTCCCCCTACCGCAACCTGCTGCACTACATCAAATACCACGACGGGAAAGCGTGTGCCCGCTATCTGGGGCAACTCTATGCCCGGGAACTCTGCGCCGACAACCGGCTCGACGGCATCGACACGCTCATACCCGTCCCCCTGCACCGCGTACGTCTGCGGGAACGGGGTTACAACCAGAGCGAATGGATAGCCCGCGGCATTGCCGACGTCAGCGGCATCGCCATCGACACCCTCAGCCTCGTGCGCCGGAAACACAACCCGTCGCAGACCCGCCTTTCACTCTACGACCGCTGGCTCAACACCCGCGACATCTTCGCCCTCTCGCCCCGGCACAGCTGCACCGGCCGGCACATTCTCCTTGTCGACGACATCGTCACGACAGGTGCCACTCTGCTGGCCTGCGCACAAGCTTTGCAGGCGGCACAACCCGCGAGTCTTTCGCTGCTCACCCTCTCATTTGCCCGATAAAAATCGGCACGCGAAATTCCTCATTTTATTTTTTTTATCTCATTCTTTATATTATCTTTGTGTGCCATAAAACGTTGGCTCTATAACATCAACCATATACAACAATCCCTATACCTACCGAATAAAACATACGATTATGAAAACATTGGAGCGTTTAGTTGCCGAGAAATTACTGAAAATCAGTGCAGTAAAATTACAACCCGCCCTTCCGTTCACTTGGGCGTCGGGTTGGAAATCGCCTATTTACACCGACAACCGGAAAACGCTATCATACCCCGCCATACGGAGCTTCATCAAAATAGAACTGTGCCGCCTCATCATGGAGCGGTTTGAAAACATCGATGCCATCGCCGGTGTAGCCACTGGAGCCATAGCCCAGGGCGCTCTCATTGCCGAGCAACTGGGACTTCCCTACGTTTATGTGCGTTCGGCACCCAAAGACCACGGACTCGAAAACCTCATCGAGGGCAATCTCATTCCGGGCCAGCGTGTCGTTGTCATCGAAGACCTCATCTCCACCGGCGGCAGCAGCCTCAAAGCCGTTGAAGCCATTCGCAACGTAGGCTGCGAAGTAGTGGGCATGGCCGCCATCTTCTCCTACCGCTTCCCCGTTGCCGAAGAGCGCTTCAAAGCTGCCAAAGTAGACGTCATTACCCTCAGCAATTACGAAGCCGTGCTCGAAGCCGCCCTGCAAACCGGCTATATCTCCGACGGAGATCTCGAAACATTAAAAGAGTGGCGCAAAGACCCCGCTTCGTGGAATGCCGGAAAATAATTATCCAACCTCTCAAACCCACCGTTAGCGATGACCTCTTTTGAAAGCCCCGTCAAAACCATAGCCGCCAATGTCGAGACCGTTTTCGAGACCTTGTCGGACCTCTCCAATCTCGAACGCCTGCGCGACAGACTTCCCGAAGACAAAATCTCCAACTTCCGTTGCGACCGCGACAATTGCAGTTTCTCGGCCAGTCCGGCCGGGAATATTGCCATTCGCATCGTAGAGAGAGAACCCAACAAGACCATCAAACTCGAAACGGTAGAGTCGCCCGTGCCCTTCTTCATCTGGATACAGTTGCTTCCCACCCCCGAAGACAACACGGCCATGAAGCTCACCCTCCGCGCCGAACTCAATCCCTTCATACGCGGCATGATATCCAAGCCGCTGCAAGAAGGCATCAACAAAATTGCCGAGGCTATAACCCTCATACCTTTTGACTAAAAGCAACCGACGACATGGCACAGAAACTTTGGGAAAAGAACGTTCAGGTCGATGCCGACATCGACCGCTTCACTGTGGGGCGCGACCGTGAGATGGACCTCTACCTCGCCCCCTACGACATACTAGGCTCCATAGCCCACATCACGATGCTCGAAAGCATCGGGCTCCTCACCCGCGACGAACTCGACGCACTCATCACCGAGCTGCGACACATCTATGCCGTGGCCGAGGCCGGACAATTCGTCATCGAAGACGGAGTCGAAGATGTACATTCGCAGGTCGAACTCATGCTCACCCGCCGGCTGGGCGACATCGGCAAGAAGATACACAGCGGCCGCAGCCGCAACGACCAGGTGCTGGTCGACTTGAAACTCTTCATACGGTCGGCACTGCAACAAATCGTAGAACTTACCGACCGGCTCTTTGCCACCCTCATTGCCCAAAGCGAGAAATACAAGGCGGTACTCATGCCGGGCTACACTCACCTGCAAGTGGCCATGCCCTCGTCGTTCGGACTATGGTTCGGTGCCTATGCCGAGAGTCTCGTCGACGACCTCACCGTGTTACAGGCCGCCTACCGGGTGAGCAACCGCAACCCGTTGGGTTCGGCAGCCGGCTACGGCTCGTCGTTTCCCCTCAATCGCAGCCTCACCACGCAGTTGCTGGGCTTCGACTCGATGAACTACAACGTGGTCTACGCCCAGATGGGCCGCGGAAAGACCGAACGCATCGTAGCCTCGGCGCTGGCCTCCATCGCCGCCACCCTCTCCAAACTGGCCTTCGACGCCTGCCTGTTCAATTCGCAGAACTTCGGCTTCATCAAGCTGCCCGACGCCTACACCACGGGGTCGAGCATCATGCCCCATAAGAAAAATCCCGACGTATTTGAGCTCACGCGGGCCAAATGCAACAAGATACAGGCGCTGCCTTACCAAATCACCCTTATCGCCAACAACCTGCCGTCGGGCTACTTCCGCGACCTGCAAATCATCAAGGAGGTATTCCTCCCCTCGTTTGACGAACTGAAAGACTGCCTGCACATGGTCGACCAAATGATGAGCCGCATCACCGTCAACGAACACATACTCGACGACAAACGATACGACCCCATATTCAGCGTCGAAGAGGTAAACCGCCTCACCCTCGCAGGTACCCCCTTCCGCGATGCCTACAAGCAGGTGGGGCTGCGCATCGAGGCCGGCGACTTCACCCCCGACAAGAATTTGCACCACACCCACGAAGGCAGCATCGGGAACCTCTGCAACGAGCAGATTGCCTCACTCGAAAAGCAGATTGTAGAGAGTTTCGATTTCGAGAAAACCCAATCGGCTTTCAACGCCCTGCTGGGCCGCTAAAAACAGTCTCGCACCATGTCACACCGCAACGTCGCCCGTCACCTGCTCTGTTGCTTGCTGCTCGCCATGTCGTACCTCCTGTCGGGGTGCGACAACTACGACGACCAGCGACTGCCCGCCCGCCCCGTACACATAGAGATATACGCGGCCCAATGGAGCGTCTACGGCGTACACGGGTACATGGAGTGGCAGACCTTTGTCAAGAACTCGCTGCCCAAAGGTTTCTCCTGGCCGGCCAACAGCTATACAGGGTTCGGTGGCGTACTGCTCATCGGCGGCCTCAACAACCAACTCCTTGCCTACGACATGGCCTGCCCCATAGAGTGCAAAAGCAACGTGCAGGTAACCATCGACGAAGAAGCCGGCATAGCCGTGTGCAAAGCTTGCGGCTCGACCTACGACGTATTCAACGGCTACGGGCAACCCCTCTCGGGCCGTGCCCAGGAAAAGAAATACGGACTGACCTCCTATCAGGTAACCTACACCTCGACCGGCTACCTCATCACCCGGTAAAATTTTCATCTATATCCAACGACTGCGGCGGGAAAAGCATAAAAAACTTTTCCCGCCGCAGCGCATGATAGTTGTCCATATACCGAGATTCAGGCACTCTTCTTATAACTGACAACAGCCCACACACTCAGTACCACGGCAAAGGTGCAGAGTGCGAAAAATTGCGGGAGCAGTTCCATGAAACCGCTGCCTTTGAGATAGACCTGCCGCATGACCTGCATGAAATATTTCAACGGGTTGATGGCCGTTATTACCTGTGCCCATTGCGGCATACTCGACACGGGGGTAAACAATCCGCTCATGAGAATAAAGACCATGATGAAGAAAAACATCACAAACATGGCCTGCTGTATGGTATCGGAGTAGTTGGAGATGACCAGCCCCATGCCCGATACCAGCCAGATGTAGACCGTGGTAAAGAGATAGATGGTCAGCAGGCTGCCTGTGGGATAAATGCCATAAACAAGTGCCGCGAGAGCCATGCAGAGCGAGAGTACGACAAAACCGATAATCCAGTAGGGAATGAGTTTGGCCAGCACAAAGAGTGTCTTGGGCACAGGAGTAACGTTGATTTGTTCTATCGTGCCCGACTCCTTCTCGGCCACGATATTGAGGGCCGGCAGGAAACCGGCCAGTAGAGTCATGAGCATGACCATGAGTGCCGGTAGCATGAAAACCTTGTAATCGAGCCGCGGGTTAAAGCGGAAAGACGACTCCACCTTGAAGACCGACGAGAGAGCCGGAAGTCCGTTCTCGGCCCGCAAATCGGCCGAATAGTCAGCCACAATCGCCGTCATGTACGACGTGGCCAGTCCGCCCTTGGTCCCGTTCACCGCGTTGGCGGCCAGGAGGAGACGGCCCGTCTCGCCCCGCATCAGGTCGCGCTCAAAGCCCGAGGGTATCTCCATAATCATGTCGGCATCGCCCCGCTCGACAGCCGGCATGGCCCCGTCGTATGAAGCCGATGAACCGGAGAGCCGGAAATAGCCCGAAGAGACCACCTTCTGCACCAGCCGTTCCGAGAGGGTGGAACGGTCGCGGTCTACCACATGGAGCTTCACGTTCTTTATCTCCTGGTCGGCCGCCCACGGGAAGACAAACATCACCAGCAGGGTGAGCATGACGATGAGGCGGGGGATCACCTTGTCGCGAGACAGCTGCTTAAACTCTTTTTCTATCAAGAACTTCAACATGAGCGCTCAGTTTAGACGGACATTAAATTTTTTCAGACTCAGCACCACGAGTACCGTCGCCATACCCGTCAGGATTCCCAGTTCGGTAAGGACATACTCGATGCCCACACCCTGCACCATAATCTTCTTCATGGCCTCGACATACCAGCGTGCCGGTACCACGGCCGATACCCACTGCAAGACCGCAGGCATGCTCTCGATGGGGAAAATAAGTCCCGAGAGCAGCATGGTGGGCATCATCAGCCCCATGCCCGACACCAGTATGGCTGCCATCTGCGTATCGACCATCGTAGAGATGAAGAGCCCGAGCGAGAGCGATAGAAAGATGTAGACAAGCGAGAGGAGCAGGAGTGTAAAGAGACTGCCGGCTACCGGCACATGGAGCACAAAGACCGAGAGCAGCAGTATGGTGGCCAGATTGACCATCGACAGTACCAAATAAGGTACCGACTTCGAGAGAATGATGTAGATGGGCTTCATGGGCGAGACAAGCAGCACCTCCATGGTGCCCGTCTCCTTTTCCCGAACGATGGCTATCGAGGTCATCATGGCACATATCTGCAACAAGATGAGCCCCATGATTCCCGGCACGAAATAGTAGGAGCTCTGCAACTGCGGGTTGTAGAGCATCTTCACCTCGGACTGTATGGTGAAGGGCGGCGCCGTAGCGGCCAGCATGGCCGAGCGGGCATAGGAAGCAAGAATACCTTCGATATAGTTCACGATGAGCGAGGCCTGGTTGGGCTCGGTGCCGTCGGCAATAAGCTGCACGGCGGCTTCACCCGTGTGTTGCAGATTCTCGGCAAAATTCTCGCCGAAGACAATAACCAGATTGATGTGTCCGTACTTGAAGATGTCGTTGATGCGGGAGGCATCGTCGAGCATCTCGACAACATCGAAATAGGAGCTGGCCGCAATCTGTTCGGTTATCTGCCGGGTGACGGCATCTCTCGACGGGTCGTAGACCGCCACCTGCACATCTTTCACCTCGGAAGTGATGGCAAAGCCGAAGAGCAGAATCTGTGCCACCGGTATGCCCAGCAGGATAAGCATCGTGCGACGGTCGCGCACAATGTGGTAAAACTCCTTGACTACAAATACCCAGAACTGTCTCATGACTCAATCTCCTTTGCGGGTGGCCCGCCGCGCGAGACGGCGGAAGACCTCGTCCATCGTATCGACGCCAAACTGCCGGCGCAGGCGGGCCGGCGCGTCGAGCGCCTCGATGCGGCCGTCGACCATCATCGACACGCGGTCGCAATACTCGGCCTCGTCCATATAGTGCGTGGTTACAAAAACGGTAATGCCCCGCCCGGCCGCCTCATATATCATGCCCCAGAACTGGCGGCGCGTAACGGGGTCGACCCCGCCGGTGGGCTCGTCGAGAAAGACAACCTTGGGGTCGTGGAATATCGACACCGAGAAGGCCAGTTTCTGTTTCCAGCCCAGGGGGAGCGATCTGACCGGCGTGTTGCGCTCCTGTTCCAACCCGAGCTCGTGCAGGATGCGTTCGGTCTTCGACTTTATCTCCCGCTCCTTCATGCCGTAGATGCCGCCGAAGAGACGCAGGTTTTCCCATACTTTGAGATCTTCGTAGAGAGAGAATTTCTGACTCATGTAGCCGATGTTCTTCTTCACCGCTTCGGATTGGCGGGCAATGTCGTATCCGGCCACAAAGCCCTCCCCCTCGGTGGGGCGGCTCAGTCCGCACAGCATGCGCATGGCCGTGGTCTTCCCGGCGCCGTTGGCCCCGAGGAAACCGAAAATCTCTCCGGCCGACACCTCGAACGAGATGTGGTCGACGGCCGTGAAATCGCCAAACCGCTTGGTCAGCCCTACGGCCCTTATCACAGGATTATGCACGTTTTCCATCATCGGGAGTTTTCGACAACAACATAAAGCAGTCTTCGACCGTCGGCTCTATCTCCTCAACCCGCAGCGAGGAGTGGCCCCGTGCCGTGAGATAGGCCTCCAATGCCGCGGGGCAATCGTCGGCAGCGAAAGTTACATGGCAGGCCGCCCCGAAAGAGAAGGCCGTGCCCACCGGTGCATAGGCTCGCAGGTCGCGCAGCAGGTCGTGCATGCGCGATGAGGAGACGGCAAAAATCTTTCGCGGATAGGCGGCAACGATGCGGCGGGGTGTCTCGATTTTGAGGAAACGGCCCGCCTGAATGAGGGCGATGCGGTCGCAGAGCGATGCCTCGTCCATGTAAGGTGTAGACACGAGAATGGTGAGCCCGTCGGCCCGCAGGCGCATAAGCATTTCCCAGAACTCTTTCCGCGACACGGGGTCGACACCGGTTGTCGGCTCGTCGAGAAAGAGTACCTCAGGCTTGTGTATCAGGGCACAGCAGAGGGCGAGCTTCTGTTTCATGCCACCCGACAGCTGGGCGGCCTTGCGGGTACTAAACGGTGCGAGTTGGCGGTAAATGTCGGCCACGAGATGGTAGTTGGCCTCGACCGTGGTATTAAACACCGAGGCAAAGAAGCGCAGATTCTCCTCGACCGACAGGTCGCGGTACAGCGAGAACCGTCCGGGCATATAGCCCACCCGGCAGCGAATGGCCCGATACTCCTTCACCACATCGAGTCCACACACCGAAGCACGGCCGGCATCGGCTGTCAGCAACGTTGTCAGAATACGGAAAAGGGTGGTTTTTCCGGCACCGTCGGGACCGATGATTCCGAATATTTCGCCCGGCGCCACCTCGAACGAGATGTTGTCGAGGGCCTTTACCGGGCCGTATGATTTACCGATGCCGGTTGCCGATACACGATTCATGGGCTCTCCTCCTGAATGGGTTTACCGATTGAGTTTTATTTCGCCATACATGCCCTGCTTGATGTAGCCGTCGTTTTTCACAGCGACTTTCACGGCATAGACCAGGTTGGCGCGCTCGTTGCGGGTCTGAATGGTCTTGGGGGTAAACTCCGACTTATCCGAAATCCACACGACCTGTCCGGCATACTCACGCCGGTCCGATGTGCCGTCGTCGGCAAAGACGGCGACCGGCTCTCCTATCGTCATGCGGGTAAGCTGATCGGCCGTTACATAGACACGGAGAAAGAGATTCTCGATGTCGGCAACCTTGAAAAGGGCCCGTCCCTGAACGGCCAGTTCGCCCGGCTCGGCATACTTGGCCAGAACCGTTCCCGACAGCGGACTCTCGATGCGGCATTTGGCTATCAGGTCTTCGACCCGGGCTATTTGCGCCGAGAGGGCGAGCGACTCGCCACGCAGGCTGCGATTGGAGTTTTCGAGGGTCTCGGTCTGCGCGGCCAATTGTTTTTCGAGCAAAGCTATCTGTGCGTCGATGTCGTCGAGCTGCTTGTTCGACTGCACAAGTTTCTCGTAGCGTGTCCGCTCCCGTTGCTGGGTGGCCAGCTGTTGCCGCAGCGAGGCCAACTGTTTCGGTATGTTGCACTGCCGGCTGTCGACTGCCATCTTGTTGGCTTTCAGCTGTTCGCGCTGCCAGTGCAACTGCATGGTGTCGATGCAGCCCAGCAGCGTGCCGGCCTCGACCATCTGTCCCTCGGCAACGTCGAGCGCGACAATCTCGCCCGCTCCCTGTGCCGACACCAGCACTTCGGTAGCCTCAAACACACCCGAGGCATCGAAGCCTCCGTTTTTGTCGCCACATGAGGGTGTCAGCAGCAGCAACGCCCCCAGACACAGCAACTCTCTTTTCACGATTAGGGGTTTCATATCTTAGCGATTGGTTATGAATTTCATCTCATACATCGACAGCAGAAGTTCGATTTCGTGGAAGATTTTCTCCTGCTGAGCCATCTGTACGGCTGTTACGTCGCGCATGAAGTCGGTGCCCGACAGGGTGCCGTTGGCCATCTTGGCCTCCGATGCCCGGCAGACCGAACGGCGCAACGCGATGATTTCGTCGTCGTAGCGCAACTGTTCGACATTTCGTGTCATGGCATTGCTCTTCTGCGCCAGGTCGAGGTCGATGTTGAAAAGGAAGGTCTCGCGCTGCAATTCGACGGCCCGTATGTCGTTGTCGATGCGACGCTTGTCGTTGCGGCGGGTATAGAAGTTGCTCACGTTCCACGACAGCTTCACGCCGGCCACATAGTAGGGCGAGAAGCTGTTTTCGAGCATGTCGAGACCCGGTTTGCCGTAGCCGCCCGTAAAGAAGAGTCCCAGTTTGGGCATCAGGCCGGCCTGCGTGGAGCGGTCCTGTGCGTGCAGACGCTTTATCTGCGAATCGTACCAGCGCAGCTCGGGTCGGTCTATCCCGGCGGGCACAGGCACGACAGCCGGCCGTACAAATTCGGTGGCGGGGTCTATCTCTTCGCCTATGAACTGTGCCAGCATCTCGACATAGCTGCGGCGTGTGTATTCAAACTGTATGCGGCTCTGCTCGGCTTGCAGAAGGGTTATCTTCACGGCGTCGAGGTCGGCCTGGTTACCCACGCCGTTTTCGACACACGACTCGACCTGCCTGTAACGGCGTGCCAACTCCTCGCGGTAGAGAACATTCTGCCGCAGTTGGGCGTCGGCCAGCAGGATGCCGAAGTAGAGCTGATTGATGCGGTTGTTTATCTGGTAGAGCGACACCTCGGTGTGGCGCTTCTCCACCTCGGCCTCGGCTTCGATACGCTCCTTGCCGGCACGAATGGCTCCGCCGTCCCATATCGTCTGCGCGACCTCTACCGACACGCCATACTGGTCTTTGCTCAGCACGGGAATCTCCACTCCCAGAAAGTCGAGCTGCCCCGGTGCGAAAGGTAGTTTGGTAACGTCGGACTGGTAGGAGGCCTTGGCCGAGAAGGCAATTTGCGGCACATAGCCCCGGTTGGCGTTGGCCAGATGGTACGCCCGGCTTTTTTCGATAAGGTCATACTGCCTGATGAGCGGGTAGTTGGCCTGCGCCTTGCGGTAGCACTCCTCGATGGTGAGTTGTGCCCGGCAGGGCAACACCACGAAGAGACACATCACACCGAGAACGAGTTGTCTGCTTTTCATATCCCTGACTGGTATTTATTCTGATTTGCGAAAAAGCTGTTTTTTACATCACCGTCCGTGGCAGACGCGATCAGCGGAGACCAAGGCTGTACAAGAGCGTATCGACAATCTCCCGCTTGCGGGCCACGAGGAGTTGCTCGGCCTGCTCGTCGGTCAGTTCCCAGGCCTCCTGTGCCACCGGGCGCAGCATGAAGGGGGCCACATCGAGCGAGATAATCGTAAGAGCTAGGTCGAGTGTCGTAACCGGGCGTATGCGTCCGGCCCGGGCCTCCTGTTGCAGGAGGGCGTCGAAGCGGGCAAACAGCGCGGTGGCATAGCGACGTATCTGCACCAGTACCGGCCTGAGGCGTCGGGCGCCGTAGAAAAGTTCGGTGAAGATAAACGGCACCAGCCGCGGATTACGGTTGAAGAGGGTAAAATGCACTTCGACCAACTTCTCGATGCGCTCTTCGAGCGAGATGCTCTCGGCATTGATGGCGATGAAATTATCGGCAACAAAATGCACCTTCTCTTCGAGTATTCGCTCGAAAAGGTTGTCTTTGGTGCGGAAGTAGTAATGCACCAGCGCCTGGTTACAACCGGCCTGCTGCGCAATCTGCTTGGTGGTGGTCTGTGCAAAACCCTGTTTCAGAAACAGGGCCTCGGCGGCTTGAAGTATGGCCTGTTCGGTATTTTTCTCTTCGTTCTTCATTCTCCTGCGGGAATTGATTAATCGGTCGATTTAATCGCAAAATTAAATCATGTAATTAATTTTGCAAATATATCGGTCATTTTTTTTGTAAAAGAAGCAACACGCACTGCCCGTCGAGGCTCCGCAACGCTCTGTCGGCAGTGTGTGCCGTCGGAAAAAGCCGTCGGAAACAAAATTCACAAAAACAGACTGTTGTTTTTTCGCGAATAAGCGCTATCTTTGCCCCCGAAAAGAGGTTGCCCCTCCAAGTAAAGACACCATAGTGCGCGTAACGCACGCCAAAAGCCGGTGTACAATCGGGGGCGGACGACCAATTTTCGGGCCGGAACACAAGCCGGTTTCCGTAAGGAAGCTCGAATGGTGGAATGGTAGACACGAAGGACTTAAAATCCTTTGGCCATTGCGGCTGTGCGGGTTCGAGTCCCGCTTCGAGTACGATATCTCTTGTGTAACTTCTTGTAAAGCAATAACTTACAAGAAGTTTTTTCTTTATATACATAAACATAGCATAAACAAAGTTGTTTTGGGCTGTTTATGTGTCAATAAAAAAGCCACCTTGCAGTGAAGATGGCTTAATATTTTGATATACTTTTTGTTATTAGCTTCTTAAGCTTTGTGTTTGTAAAGCATATGGTATTTATTCAATCAATTTGGGAGATCCATTGTTGAAATCATATTTTATAACTGTACCATCGCCTCCTATTTCTTGTGTGTAGGTATATGGCTCTCTATATACATAGTACCATGAATTAGATTTGATTACTTTTTCTTTTTTCGTCGTTTTATGAATTCCTCGATATTCATATTTTACAACAGTGTCAGTGATATATTTTACTCCTATATATGTTATATCATAAAATTGATTTAATCCATATAGTTGGGGTTGATGTTCAACTCCAACTTGGGAGGGCGATACAGTTTCATTACTCTTAATAAATTGCATTCGTATAGACTCTTGTTGTTTGCTGTTAAATAGAAATATATCCCCTGTGATATCTAATAAATCATTGGTAATATAGATGGTTATCTTGTCAGATTTGTTGGAATAAGAATTGTTTAAAGAAATAGTATTGTTTTTTATAATGTATGTACCACTTCCCATTAAATGTTTATTTAAACAGAAAGTATATTTTCCTCCTTCTGTAAATGAAATAAAATACTCATCATCAGATATATATGTCCAAACACCACTGATGTCAGAGTTTTCAAGTTGTGTATTTTCTTCGTAATCCGTTTTTTCTGAGATTACTTCTGTTTTAGTACATGCAAAAAACATTGTTAAAATCAAAAAGTAAAATAGTTTTCTCATTTAATTATAAATTATAGTGTTGATGTCTTTGTTGTTGAGTATAGCTTGACGATTATATTAAGAATCGATGATAAATGAACGTTTCGTATCTTTTTATAGTATTCAAATAATAGCAGATATGAACAATAATCACAATGTTTTTACAAAGTTATGAATTGTTTTATATTGTAAAAAAGATTTTCGTAAGTTTTGATGCATTGATGACAAAATATCCGCTTTAAATTTACCTCAAAAGTAAATATTGTCATGATTTAACAAATAAAAGACAGGTATCATGTTATAATGAATTTTTTATGATTTAGATTACTAATGTCTGAAGTTCCTTTTATAGTATTACGTCATCACTTTCAAACAAAGCTTGTTCTTTATAGCCGTTTTGTAGGACGTAAAAAAGAGATAACAATGTAGCAGACTGTATTCA
>CAJLYN010000007.1 GCA_905210875.1 uncultured Bacteroides sp.
CAGCTTCGGCTTGAGCCTCTTCGATGGCAGAACCGCCGGCCTCGGCCGTTACCTTGATGTTACCGATGAACTGATAGGTATAGTATTTTCTCGATACGGGCCAGCCGTTGGCATCCTTATCGGTTCCGGCCATACCCGGACCTACGATGGGAGAGTCAACATCACCGATCCAGCGTACATATACGGCATCCTGGTTTTCGGCAGCTGCAGGCAGGGTAGCGATAGCATCGCGCCATGCGTCGCCCACAGAGTCGATAGTAACGGTGGTAAGGGTGTTCCAGGTAGCATTATCGAGCGAGTACTCCATCTTCGTGGTCTTGTGCATACGGGCTTCGGCCAGGAGGACGGCAGAAACTTTCACACCGGTCATGCCTTTGGTCGAGAACTTGATGTAGTAGTAGTCGGGGTTAGCGCAGCAAGCCTTGGTAAGCTCTTCGTTATATCCGGCAGCAGCCTCTTCTTGTTCAACAACAACAGAGTCGAGACGGGTACGCAACAGTCCGGCCATAAAGAGTACGGGTTCTGCACTACCATTGTAGATATAAGCTTTGTTGTTACGGGTCTGAGCGAAAGTCGTATCGGCATAGGTTACGCCATCGGCCGAATGCTCAACAGTCATAATACCAAGTTGTCCTACGTTTTCAGCATTGGCTGCGTGATTAGCAGCAAACGGCAATGTCAGGTTCTTGGTGGTACCATCTTTGAGTTGGCAGAAGTCCCACAACATTTCATAGTCAGCCGAAACAACATTGGCGGTAAGATTCAAATCGCCGGTGAGGGTGATGGTACGGTTCATTTCGCTCACACCGTCGCTCCAACCCATAAAGGTATTCAGGCCGTCGTGAAGGTCAACGCTTATCGTGATTTCGTCACCTACGAAATAAATGGCTTTCTCGGGTTGTACGGTAACCGATGCCGTGGTAGAACCAGCGATAGCTACATTGACAGCGGCTTTGGTGGGGAACTCATCAATATACCATTCTTCGGCTCCTATATATGTAGGATTGCCGTCGATATCGGCACCTGCGGTGTATACTTTATACGATTTCAGGAGCGAGAAATCTTTGTTGTATCTGTCATAGAAATCGTCCCATGCCAATTCGGCGGTAGCCATCGTGTAGTTTTCGGTGGTATCGGCCGAGAGCCAAGTGTATTCGCCGGTATCAGCATCTTTATTGTTACCGGCACTCCATGATTTATAACCCTCGATAACGTTGTTGGCTCCGTAAATCATACCGTAAGAGCACTTGATAATCGTCGGCTGAGAAGTCGCAGCCATATTCAGGTCATCTGTCCAGTCAGGATAGAGGAACATATTGTTGTTGACATTGAAAGTCGACGCCATACCCATATAGTTTGCCACATCAATAGCAGCATAACCGTCAGAAGCTACCATTACGGTATTGTTCTCAAAGGTTACGGTACCATCTGTACGACCCGTTTCATCGGTAATATAGTTCATCGTAAAGATAGATTTCAGGTACGGCAGGTCATAGAAGGTATTATTGCGGAACACCACTTCAATGGGTACTTGTCCGAAATAGATACACGGCCAGCGGTTACCCGATGTGATGTTGGCATCGTAAACCCGGCAATTGACCATCTCGAAATAATTGATCGAACCGCCTTCCATATATGCACCGTTCTCATCTTTGGGAGGAACCGAACGATACACGGTACGAGGATAGTTGGTAAAGTCGCAATTACGGAAAGCCAAGGTATCCATGTCGACATATTTACCATTAAAGTAGAAAATCTGACCCGATGAGGCCGTATTTCCATGCGTATATTGAATATTCAGATTCTCAAAGATCATACTCAAATCACTGCCAGGTTCGGTTCCAGCTTCTGCATCGAAACGCATTTGAACAATAGGGCGAAAATCAGTCGGCACACCGATAATCCAGAATTTACCGGCGGTAGGCACGGTCTTGTATGTTCCACTAGAAATAACTACGTCAGGACTCTCTGGATTAACGAAAATAGTGTCCATAGCGCCTTGTGTACGACTTAACGAACTTAACGCCGTCGTAAATTCTGCTGATGTCGTCACTACCCAGCTGTCAGCAGCAGCCTGGAAGGATAGTGCAGTTGCCATGAAGGCAGCAGCAAGTGTAAAGATTTTTTTCATAACTCTGATGTTTTTTATGGTTAGATATATATCCTAATCTTTGCCTTTTGATGGCAAAGATTAGGATTTTGATACTTACAAAGGTAAATAAATTATTTATTTTAGCAAGAATCTGAGAATATTAATTACTTTATAGACTCCAATCTATAAAATAATTATTGGCGATTGAGGCCCGAACCTTTGCTTGCATGGCCGGCGAATATTTCGGAGCTATACGGTTCGATATAATGGTATCGGCCTGTGCATCCCCGGCAGACTTGTAACGCTCGGCCATCTTACAGAGGTAGCTGTAAGATTTCCCTTCACCGGTAAATTCTTTCAAATATTCATCAGCTAGTGCAAGGTCATAAATTTTAATACGCTCCTCCTCGGTGATGGCTCGTTGCACGCCGTTGGCATCGGTTACATAGAAGTTTCCGTCTTCATCGGGCACAGGCAAATCATATTCTTCTCCCAAAGCGCAACCTACTATCCCATTATTGCCATAACCTCCGGACGAACCAAACCATGAATTATATCGGGCATCCCAGCCCTCTTCAACAGGCACACCGTCGACACGACCTTCGGCAAATTCATTTTCAAGGCCATTATTCAGAAGAGTTTTAGCCTGGTGCCAATTGCCAAGGTGATTCTCGGCTTCGGCCAACAGGAAATGATAATCATGACCGCGATACAAAATAATGGTAGGTTGTATCTCAAAAATGTTGGTGCGCAAATACTCCGGAATTGTTCCTCCTTTACGACTGTAATAATACTTGGTAAAGGCAATCGAACCGTTAATAGGATACATGGTAAGCAACTGAGTATAGCTACGAATATCCGTCTCTACATATGAATCCATACCATACTGGGAGGGCTGCAAATAGAATCCATCACCAGGATAGGCCGGGCAGAAATATTGAACCAGGCGGTTGCGCTGTCCATTGTTGTAGTCGTACATAATACCACATATCAGCTGGTACTCGAAACCTACCTGCTCGGAGAAGAAAATGCTATAATAATTATGCGTAAGAGGAATACCCAATGCATAATAGTTGCCACCCGTCTTATCGGCAGGAACCGAGCCGTCCAGGTTTAGATATAGGTTCTCAAAGAGATCCAAGATATTGTCGCGAATCCACAACCAATCGGCTTGGCTGTTGGTATAGGAAGCTCGCCAAGAAAGCAACTCAGCCCGCATGAGCAACCATGGCGGAGTGAGATAGTTCCAGTAATCATATGCTGTATTCTGAGTCTCTGGATCGATCCAAGCAGGCCAATCCATCTCCAAATCGGCGGCAAAATGGTTGCCATTGGCAAGCGTAATGCCATTATCAAGCATTTCTATACACTTGTTCGTAACTTCAAGCATGGAATTGAGTGGAGTAAATGTAGTTGCATCGGAAAGATCTTTGATCTCCTCCAAGGCATCATCGAAATATACCGCTTTTCCATATATGCGACCCAATGTATAATAGGCCCACACCTTTATGCGCAAAGCACTGCTGACAAGTTTGGGAAAATCGGCCGCAGCGGTTTCACTCATAGACGAGCCTATCTTTGACTGGTACTCCGACATTTTGTCGAAGTAATCGTTACAAGCCGTAATAATCTCGTAGTAACAAGTAGGATCGGCATACTCATTGCCGTCGGTAGGTTCGTAATTATAAATATTTTGCAAAGCTACCGGAGCATTGGGTGCAATTTCGAGGAAATTGCACCGCGTGTCGGTAAGGAATATAGGATGATCGCCGGCATTCTGCATGCGAGTTATGATACCCAGGAATCCACGATACATTTCATTCTCACTCGATATGTAATCATTGACATTGAGAATGTTGTCGGGGTCGGTATCGAAAAAGTCATCACACGCCGAAGTGAACACAGCCAGCGCGGCAGTCAGGCCCAACAGGGAATATCGAAATATACGTTTCATGGTCTATTAGAAGTTTAAATTAAATCCGACTTTAATGGTGATAGGCAGCCCTACCTTGGCATAGTCAAAGCCTCTCATGCTTTCGCTGTAAGAGTAGTTGAACTCGGGGTCACTGCCCAGATAATCGGTCAACGTGAATAGGTTCTCACCCGTTACGTAAATGGTTCCCGACTGGCAGAATTTCAACATTTTGTTGTCGAAATGGAAAGCCAGCGTGAGGGCACGCAACTTGAAGTATGAGGCATCTTCTACCCAACGGTCGGAGAAAATATTGTTGCCCGAGGGATCTCCATAAGCAGCACGAGGCATATCGGTTGTCTGACCCTCTACCTGCCAGCGGTTGAGCACAGCCGTCGACTGGTTATAGAAGGTCGACATCGACTCGGTCTGACGACGCAATGCGTTGTAAGCCTTGTTTCCGACAGAATAACCGAAGTCAGCTTTGAGAGAAATCCATTTATAACGGAACGTGGTGCTTACGCCACCAAAGAAATCGGGAGTAGCCGAGCCGAGCGATACGCGGTCGTCGTCGTTGATAATACCGTCTTTGTTTTGGTCGATGAAGCGGACATCACCAGCCTGATAGGCTCTACCCGATGAGTTTATAAGACCGGCGGCCTGAGCCTCTGCGGTTGTAGCATAGACGCCATTGGTCTGGAAGCCGTAAAACTCATATGGGGTACTTCCCACGCGGGTAATGACCTGAGCATCGTCTTCGTTATAGGCGGTAAATTCTATAATGTCTTCGGTCTGGGTATTTCCCAACGACTCTACCTTACTCTTCACCGTTGCTAAATTTCCCGAGATAGACCAGTCGAAATCCTTGGTGTGTACGGGGTTGAGACGCAACGACAACTCATATCCCTGAGAAGAAATAGAGGCCGTATTGTCATAATAAAGCGACGAACCATAGACAGCCGAGATGTTGCGGTCGAGCAACAGATCGTAGGAGTTGGCATAGAAATAATTAAACTGCATATCGAGCAGATGCTTGAAGAACGACACATCAAGAGCAGCGTCGAATTGCGTCTTCTTCTCCCATTCGAGACGTGTGTTGGGCACGTTGGAACGGACAATGGCACCCACGTTGAAGAGGTTCGATGTCAAATAATAGTTCTTGGCATAATTCGACGAGAAGCGGCTGTTACCCGTCAAGCTCACCTCGGCCGAGAGATTCATAATATCAATCCAGGAAGGAAGGGCTCCCGTATTGGCGGCAAAGAACGTAAGGCCAGCCGAGGGGAAGAATCCAAAGCGTGAAGCATCAACACCCGATACCGAAGACCCGTCGATAGAGAGATTGGCCATTGCCTTTACAAGGTGATTAAATGTATAATCGGCATGGAGGTAATAGCTGAGCCATTTCCACTCATCGTTGATACCGTCGATGATACGTTCGTCGAGGTCATCGGCAAGTGTCGTATAATTATCATTGGCCGTATTATATCCCGACTCAAAGTCATACTCAAAGCTCTTTGTTATAAACCGAATGCCGCCATAGGCCTTGAAATCGTGAATATTACCAAAGACCTTCTGGTACATGGCATTGGCGCCGTAGAAATAAGACGATTGCTCACGCACGCCCTTGCTTACATAGTTGAAGCCAGTGCCATAGAGTTGAGGTACGATAGCCTGGTCGGTAACACCGGGTACAAACAAAGACTCTTCGGTATAATCGTAATAAATATTCAGCATTCCAGTGATGGTCCAGTTCTCGGTAGGCCGCCAGTTAAGACCGGCACGCACATTCACGTCGTAAATCTTGTCATCACCTTCAACCGTCTCAACCAATGCCAACGGATTACTTACATTATCGTAAGCATATTTAGGATTGGCATTGACATTCCAACCATTATAGGTGGCATAGTTAGGAAGCAGATTTCCATTCATCTCCCGAGAATAGGGGTAAAGATTGGGCATCATAAAACTCGAAGCCAAGATAGGATTGGTTTCTTCTTTCATACCCTGCTCCTGCAAGTTGCTGGTAATATAGGCCAGGTTCACATTGGTAAAGATGTCGACCCATCGGCTCACCATGACACTTGAATTGATCAACGTATGGAAACGTTGCGTCGAGGTATTGTCTATAATACCCCCTTCGTTGGTGTAACCCAGCGAGATATTATATTTGGCAATCTCATCACCTCCCTCGATACGGAATATGTTGTCGGTCACAAAAGCGTTGCGGGTAATCTCCTTGGTCCAGTCAATATCGTTGTCGAATAAATAACTGTACATGTTCACTCCGGGATTGAGGAAAGGATAGTCGGCCCGCAAATCGGCTGCACTGGAATAGCGAGTCATTCCGACATCTTGCAGATAGTTTTTATACTGCGAGGCATTGAGCAAAGGAATGCTCGTCTGAGGCATGCTCACACCGTAATTTCCCGAGAATGATACGCGGGTATTGAGGTTATCCGATGTCGCTTGTTGCGTTTCGATGAGGATAACGCCATTCGAGCCCAAAGATCCATAGAGCGATGCTTCGGCGCCTTTAAGGGCAGTGATGCTTTTGATATCGTTGGCATTATAACCAAAGAGGGCATCGCGCGAATATCCGTTAATCACACCGGACACATCGGAATTGTACAGATAAGGAATGCCGTTGATAACCAACAACGGTGCATTTTCGGCGTTCAGGGTGTGAATGCCACGCAGATTAAAGAAGGCACCCTCACCGGGCATACCGCTCTTCTTAATTACTTGCAAACCCGAAATTTCATCTTGCCAACCCAAATCGGCCGAAATCGTATTTTTCATATCGCGGCGATTCAGTGAAGCATTTACCGCACTACGGTTGTCGCGACGTTCGCTGTAAAACGGATATTGAGTCGTTCCCGCATAATCGGTAAAGTCTTCGGGCACCAAGACTATCTCCCGGGGAATAACGCCTTTTTTCAAAGGATACTCCCGTGTATAAAAGCCTCCGGCCACAATACGTAATGTTCCTTTTTTCAGGTCGGTAGACAATTCAAATTCTCCTTTTTCATCGGAAACGACCGAACTAGACGTTCCCACCACCGAAACTATGGCTCCTTGCAGCGGGGTATTATCGGTACTTACAATCCGAGATTTGATGACGGTACCCTTTTGAGCAAAAACGGGTATGACCGACATCAGAAGTATAATAACAAGAAAACTATATATTCTTCTCATAACACTGAATTTTCATAGATTAATAGTTGTTTACTGTCGGTCGCAAGCACCAATGGTACATCATCAGTTGTGCCAAATTATTCTTAGAACGGTCAGTCGTAGTTGTTATAATAGAAGCCACGTCGCTCGACTCAACCCGTATACGGAAATTCCCATCGGTTGGAATATTCACGACGGCCACCTGATAGCCATCGGTATCATATGCTATCGATTTGGGATCTAGTTCAAACCATGCCTGCGCATCAAATCCCTCGGGATATGTAATTGATAAGGGCCCGAAGAAAGTCATTTCCGACGCACCACCACGGTCAAAATGGAAATTGGAGCCTTGTGCAGCCATACTCATATCTTTCACCAGCAAGCGGTCGTTGAAATAGATACTCAACGAGTAGGTAAGTGAATGCTTGAATCCCATACGTAGGTTATATTCGCCGGCCGGGAGATTACATTCAACCAGGCCGAAGTTCTTGTCGCTCGAATTATAGAGCAGACCGTCGTACTCGACACTGCACAGATAGTCCGACTCTTTCACTCCTGCTGCAAACGACTCTTGTTGGGGAATAATCAGCGTCAGAGAGTCGATGCTGCGTGTCAACGAATCAATCGCCGCCACGGTCAACGAATCGGGCGAAGTGATTGTCCGCAAAGAATCGAGCGTAATCTCAGCCGAAGAGAGAAGCGTGCGGCTCTTGTTGAGCGAGTCAACCGCCGTAGCAGCCTGAATGGCTTCTTGTGTAGGAACAGCCGTCAACACATGGTAATACATGGTAGGCAATGTCTCCGAAAGGGTGAATGAACTCTGCGCGTCATTACAGATGAGAGGGTCGGTCCAGTTTGTCCAACGGAAATACTGAGCTTTCTGGGCATCGCTCATGGCTGCCCATATTTCATAGAAACGGGCCTTTACACGATAAATGACAACATGGTTGGGTATCTTAAAGTCGGAAAGATAATATACCAGACCATTGCTCAACGTATCGGTTCTCGTCGGGTCTACGAGTTGTACAGAAGGACGCCAGTAGGCAGAGTCGGAAAGGTTATATTCCTCAAGATCTTGCGACTCGTCGATGGTACGAACATAACCTCCAACAGCATAAAAATCCGGAGCGCCCGTCATAACCTCTTCGGGCGAAAGACGACGATTGGAAAAACATGCCTCTACAATCCATTTTTGGAATTTGGCACTATCCGATGCCGTAACAGCTCGATTGAGCCAAATAGGCAGATTGGTATAGGCATCGTTGAGGGCTTTTTCAATCAACGCATTGCTGGGAATAAACATGGTCGTCGTATAATTCTCCGAACGCATATTCCAATAGGCTACACCATTCTGAGTATAACGGTCCATCAACGTATTACGCACCGAGATAACCGAGTCGGAATAGTAGGTATTACCCATATCATCGACACCATCGGGGGTACTGCTTTCGGCATCGAAATACTCTTCTTCATAGCTGGCTATCAATTCTTTGAACATGGAGTAGTCGTCGCCCAAGGCCTGTAAATATTCATATATCGATTCACGGGGAATAATCGTACCATCGATA
This sequence comes from uncultured Bacteroides sp., assembly GCA_905210875.1. Lineage (GTDB taxonomy): Bacteria > Bacteroidota > Bacteroidia > Bacteroidales > UBA11471 > Caccoplasma. Next base: position 8,750 of record CAJLYN010000007.1, read on the forward strand.
TAATAGATATAACCGTTATCGGCTTTTACCTTTTTGTACAGTTTGTACTCATCGATATAAATATCGTCGTCACGCAGATAGACCCGAAGGTTTTTCTTGTCGTAGAGCGTCTCATACCGGGTAAGGATACCAAAATTCTCGGTAAACTTATCGGGCGATACCGGGGTGTCGGAGATACTGTTTTTGACAAATGCAGTATCGTTGGCAATCTTCGACATATCGAGATTATCGTTTTCACACACCACCAAGGTAAACTGTCCATCAGAGGGAAGAGATTCCATCTGTCCGGTTTTTTCTATAAGTTCGGTCATTTCCGATAAGGTCGGCTGGCTTTGCAGATACGAAACCACATCGCCCGAATAGACTTCAATATCCTCCGAATCGGAAGTTACCGCACGGGCATCATAGTGGTCGTCCCAATTATCGGTGCAAGACACAACGCAAGCACACAAGGCCGACACAATCAATCCTGTAAATTTATTTGTTCTCATAGTATTTAATCAATAGGCGTAAATTTCACATAATCCCACAACTGATGGTACTTGGCACTGGTCTTGGCATTAATATCCATCATCGTTGCTCTCAACGTGTGCGTTCCGGAGTTTTCAAACTCTATCTCGTCCCACAAGACAACAGAGGCAACGCCATACGTAGCTTTACCAAATCCCTGCGATACAAGGCCCTTGTATATATAAGTATTTGCCATTGTCGCATTATCGAGCGTAAATCGGGTAAGACTTCCGGCTGCATAGAAATCGTAGAGCACAGGGTTGGCACCATAGAACAATTCTACTTTGTATCGACCCTCGATAATCGTCGGTGTTTGCAGTTCTATCCAACCGGCATAACCGAGGTTCAGCTGCAACAGATTATTCATGTAAGCGCCATAGTTACTTACGTCTTTTTCACGAGCACTTTTGTACTTACATTTTACAAAGCCTATTTTACGATAACTCGAATAGCTGGCTTTGGCCGCATTGGCCACATAAGTCTCGTCTTCGACAAAAGATGCCAGATTACCATAATCGCCATTGCGCTTATCTTCGGACAGGTCTATCACGTATTCACGCGAGGCCAAGGCCGAAGTGAAGAGAGCGCCCAAGTTCTGATCGGCTCCGTAATTATTGACAAATGAAATAATCTCGGCCGTGTTGCAGAAATCCCATGTAACCGTTACAGGATCGGGCTGCCAAACAGGCAATATCTGGTCTATTTTATGAATCAATCCGTTGCGGGCCTCCATATCACTACGAAGAATCTTGGCATACTCATTAAAGATGTGGACTCCGGCTACATCTTGACAAGTCACCACTTGATAAGTGTTCTCGGTATCAAAAATATTGACTTGTCCTTCTTCGGTAAAGTTGAAAAACTCTGAAACGCGGATTTCTCTGTCGAAGAAATGATAGGTAACATATTGATGGAGAGCATTCGTCGAGTCGGTATAATTAGTGCCCGCACCCAAGTAGGAGCAAAGCCCCTCCACCGAAGTAATGCCTTCGGCGGCATAGACTTCATCAGGTACAGCCAGACATGTAAAGTTTATGGTGTTTACCGACATACTGCCATCGATGTTATACGTTGTATCGGAAATACGGGCTAACTCTTTGTCGTACCCACACAACTCGGCTGCACCGATGAAGATATTGTACTCACCGTACGGACGAAGTTTTTCCAATATCGTCTCGGCCAGAGGGTGAATCACATCGCCCATGGTGAAAATTTCGCCATTAGCCGTTTTCACTGCGGTAAACTTGGCCAGACGGGCCTGGTTGTTGAGATAAATCGAGTCGGTATTGTGCCGTGTATTGTCCAGCTCGGCATCATCGACATCGGTAATCGTATAACCGAAAGCCGTAGTCAGATAGGACTGGAAAAGCGTCTGCGACGGAATTGCCTCACCGTTCTCGGCATAGGTAATCAACGATTCGTCGGTGAGGTCATAGTTGAGAATATGTACCTGAGCGACAGCACGGGCATAGTCTCGGTCGAGTTCACGTACCGAAGAAACGCCTCGCCATTGCAGGAATTCCTGCATGGCCGTATTGGTGGGGCAGAAAACCGTAGCCGTAGCATCGGCATCGTTCAGGGCATTGTAATAATCGGCATATTTCAATAAATCTATCCACATCGAGAACTCGTCGCTGTTCATCGTCAGATAAGCGGCGCACGTCATCTCCAGGGCATCGTTTGATGTCCTTATGTATGTAGTTCCCTCGTATGGATCTTTACATGAGGTTATCAACGTAACCAACGTTAAAAACAAGAAAGAAAACTTTTTCATAGGTGTCATCAATTATAATAGGGGTTTTGTATTAACAGGGAATTTGCCTCAATCTCCGTCTGCGCTATCGGCAAGAAAAGAGCATTGTCGTTGTTGAGCACCGTACGCAACCACGATTCACCGGCTTGTGTATTATAGTCTAACACTTTGTCGACCAGGAACTGAGTTTTGTACTGGTTATTGTTTCGACGACCGAAGCGGAGGAAATCGTACCAGGCCTTACCTTCGCCCAGCAGCTCGACCGTGCGCTCGTAAAGAACCAATTCGAGCATGGCCGCCTCATCAAGAGAAGCGACGCCGGCTTCAGTTGCATCATATTCAATTTCGAGATTGGAACGTGTACGTATCTGATTGATAAGTTCCATGGCAGCAATCTTATCGTCGGTATTTTCGCCATGATTTCGCAAGATGAGAGCCTCTGCTTTCATGAGCATGACATCGGCAACACGATAGATGATAAAATTGGGGTCATAATACGATACCGTACGCTTGTCAGAGAGGGTCTGCGACCCGAGGTACTTCCACACATACGACACGGTGGCCGACTCATAAGCGGCCGGATCGCCCGGAACATAATAGCCTCCATACATGGTGCGCACAGCCTCTTTCAACTCAAAGAGTGTCGAGGTGTACTCGCTGTTGAGCTCTTGCGTCAAAGCCAACGATATGCAATAATTTCCATCGGCATCGACATCATCGAAGATTTTGGGGAGGTTATTGGTCTGATCCTCCTCGTAGTTCCATTGCAACTCGAATATCGATTCGTTGCTGTTTCCGGGATTGAATATCGAGAACCAGCTCGAATGGGTAGCCGTCGAAAGAAATGCCGGAGCATACGGGCTTGTCGATTCCAGGATACCGTCACAATAGGTAATAGCGGCTTCATAATCCTCGGCCCAAAGGCACACATCTGCACCCAAGGCATAAAGAGCCCACTTGGTGGCACGACCTTTGGTTTCCCAAGTCGTATCGAAAGACTCTTTGGCAGCTCCGGTAGCCAAGGCTGTCCGGATATCTTCGCGAATCTGGGCGATAATTTCAGCTTCGCTGGCTTTCGGCACTTTGGTTGCATACGAGTCATCTTCGTAGGGTTCCGTAATCAAAGGAGCTTCACGCCAGTTACGCACCAGATAGAAGTAGCAGAGAGCCCGCAGGAAATAAGCTTCACTCTGGTGTGAAAGCATCTCCGACATCTGGTAGGTATCATCGACTTTCTGCGCATCGGGAGCTCGCTTGATAACCGAATTGGCCACGTTGATAATCTCGTAGAGTTCGCCCCAGCTACACAAGCTTTTGTCCGTCGGCTTCACCTGGAAATTCTGCAGATTACTACCCTTACTGGCATAAATACAACCGGCACGAAGTTCCCCCCACGGTATCAGGTAGGGTTCGACCATGTCGCGCAGGTAATAATAGCCGGCATTAAGTACTGCATCGACATCGGCTTTGGTCTGCCAGAAGGTTACACTCGGCTGTGAATTTTCGGGATATATTTCAAGCCAGTCCTTGCAAGCAGTCGTCGACAGCATAGCGCCGAAGCCCAAAGCTATTACAGTATATTTTATATTCTTTATATTCATAGCTTTACCGATTAGAAGTTAATGTTGAATCCGAAAGAGAAGCGACGGCTGCGAGGCGTCTGTGCATCGTCTTCGGACAAATCCGTTACTTTCGAGGGAAGGCTCACCTCGGGGTCTTGACCTTTATAATTGGTAAATGTCAAAAGGTCATATCCGGTAACAAATACGTTCAAACCGTTAATTTTCATTTTCTTGCAGATACGTTTGGGTATGCTGTAAGAAAGCGAGAGTGTTTTGAGACGAAGGAACGAGCAATCTTCTACGAAACGGTCGGAGCCAAGGTAGTTCAGACCGTAGTCATACAATGCTCTTGGTATATCGGTTACGTCGCCTTCACTGCGCCAACGTTTAAGCACGGCAGTACTCTGATTGTCGCGGTTGTACATCGCCTCGGCATCCATACGGGCGGTATTGATAACCTTTTGTCCCAAACGATAGTGGAAGAAAATCGTCAAAGCCAGGTTTTTCCATTTAACATTGACACCTCCACCACCGGTCACCATCGGGTTGCAGTTACCCAGGTAAACCACATCATTTTCATCGATTTTACCGTCGTGGTTGATATCTTCGTATTTAGCATCGCCGGGATAACATACATATGTACCGTTCTTCATGACGATGGGCTCGCCTTGGAGGTTGTACATGATATTGCCCTCACCGTCGCGAGCATAGGTGTCTTCGGTATTCTGATATACACCGTTATAGCGGAATCCGTAGAACGAACCGACAGCAACACCGGTTTCAAGACGTTGAGCGTAAGAACCGTTGGAGAGAGAGAAAGTCTCCTCTGAAAGGTTCTCGGGAAGTTCAAGAATCTTGTTCACGTTGCGGTTGATGTTGAAGTTGGCCGATACGGTCCAGTCTTTGTTCTTGAATATTTCGTAATCGATGCGATACTCCCAACCGGTATTACTCAACTTACCCGAGTTGAAGTAAGCCAACTGACCACTCGAATATCCGACCGACGAAGGTATCTTCACCTTGGTCTGCAACAAGTCATCGGTAACCTTGTGATAGTAATCAAAGGTCATGGTCATTTTGTTGTTCATAAAGGCGAGGTCGGTACCGATGTTGTACTCGGTCGAGGTTTCCCACTTCAAATTATTGAGTTGCATGGTATTAGGAGCAATAGCTGCATTGGTATTATAATCACCTATGGCCGAGTAGGTTCCTATATAAGGAGCTGTTCCACTTGGAGCATTACCGCTCTGACCCCAGCTGGCACGGAGTTTCAACTGGTTCCACCAATCGAGCGACTCCATGAAGTACTCATCTTGCATGTGCCAAGCAACACCCACCGAGGGGAAGAGACCCCATCGATTCTCTTTCGAGAGAGATGAACGGCCTTCACCGTTGAGGGTTACCGTGAAAATATAACGGTCGAGCAGGTTGTAGTTGATCATACCCACAGCGCCCATGATACGCGACTCTGAGGTTCCTGACCCCAGCGTGGTAATGGCACCACCGGCCACAGGGTCGGACATTCCCGGCGAAGCTACACCATACACGGCTTCGACCGACTCGGAACTGCGCGATTGCTCGGTACGCCACAAGGCGGTAGCGGTAAGTCCGTGAATACCAAACTGACGACGGAAAATGAACTTATTCTCGGTCAACAGCGAAAGGTTGTTGGAGTAACCGTCATAGCTGTAATTGGAGTTGGTATTGTCGATAGAGAAGTCACCGGCAGTCTGCGGCAGGAACTGACGCGTTTTCACCGTCTTAAACTTCATGGCTACCCAACCGGTCCATGTAAAGCCGGGAAGGATATGATAGTTGGCCCGATAGGTAATACGTTCCTCCCGTTGGTAAGTCTTATTGTAACTGTCATTGGCCATAATCATGGGATGGAAATTTTTTCCACTGCTATATGCTCCCTGGAACTCTTCGCTGTTCTGGCGGATAAAATAATTGCTGGTAGGCAGTCCGGTAGCGTCGTCGATCCAATAAGGACTCTTATTAGGCATCTTGCGCATGGCTTCGGCACGAAGCTCGTCGGTAAATGGCTCATCTTTCTGCGTGTCGGTATAAGAGAACTCGGCATACATATCAAACTTATCGGAGAAGCGGTAAGTCAAGTTGTAGTTGGCCGTGATACGATCCAGACCGGTACCAATCGTCGTACCGCCTTCGTTCATGTACGAGAGAGAGAAACGGTAGGTTGCTTTCTCACCACCACCCGACATGGAGAAACTGTTATCAAAAATCCAAGCGTCTTTGGTAACGGTCGAGAGCCAGTCGGTATCGGCATTATATTCGTCGAAATAACGCCAAGAGGGCATATACCCGATTTCGGGGGTATCGAAGAGGAGTTCGAGCAGTGACGATGAGTTTTGGAGACCTTGTGCATTGGCCGTGTTCCAGATAGCGTCTTGCATATATGCCACATACTCATCGCCGTTGAGCATCGGTATCGATGCCGGCTCTTTTTTCACGGTAAACTTCGACGAGAAGGTGAAGTTGGTCTTACCCTTGGCACCTTTTTTGGTAGTAATCAAGAGCACACCGTTGGCAGCTTTGGTACCATAGATGGCTGTCGAAGCGGCATCTTTCAACACCTCGACCGACTCGATATCGTAGGGGTTAAGGTTCAACATATCGGCAAAGTCTTCGTTATTGGCCGTGTTGAAGTCAAAACTGTCGTCGATATCGGTTGAATAGGGTACACCATTGATAACAATAAGGGGGTCGGTATTGGAGTTCAGGGTGGCCGTACCACGAATACGGATAGAACCCTTGGAACCGGGGTCACCGCCTGAAAGAATATCCACACCGGCAAGACGTCCTTGCAGAGCCTCTTCTATCGAAGAAACAGGCAGTGTTTCTACAACGCTCGACATATCGATCTTCTGGGTAGCCGCGGTCTGTTCGCGCACCGAGATACCCATATCGGTCATTTCGGCTCGTTTTGCCTCGATGGTAACTTCGCTCAAATCTTGTGAGTTCGGCTCCATCACCACGGTCAAGGTCTTCTGTCCGTTATAGGCTATGCGTTGAGTCTCCATACCGATAAAAGAGAAGACTATTGTAGCGGCGTCGGACGGCACCCGGAGGGAGAACGCACCGTTGACATCGGTAGTGATACCGGTCAGCACACGTCGTTGACTGTTTTCAATAGATACGTTCACACCAATGGAAGGCTCGTGCTTTCCTTGAATAATTTCATATACTTTACCCGATATATAGCCCGAACTTGTCTGTGCCGACAGGGTACTGCCTATAAACAAGCACAGCAACAGAAGGCTGAACCGGAGCGGACTTATTTTTGAATTTTGTTTTTTCATAATACCCCATTTATAAAGTGTACACAACCATCGTCAAAGACGAAGGGGAAATAATCATAATCACCCACGATTTCGACCTCACCGTTATATCCGTCTTCGGCCACTTTCACGCTCATGGTGGTTCCTTTGTCGTAAACGTTAAGATGTATGGCTTCTGTCACCATCACACCGTTCTGAATTTCCAACCAAGAATTAAGCGTAATCAATCCGCCTGCGGCTTCGGTATCTTCGCCCCAGCCGAGGAAGGGGAAATTGGATATGACAGCCGTACTGAACGGCACGAAATAGACTTTCAAATAATTCTGCAAAGCCACCAAATCGGTAACCGTGGCTGCTGCAAAGAAGTCTGCAGTCGATGCATCGGCCGAAGCCGTCGATGTAATGCCGGGCACTTTCCCTGCCACGATGGCTTGTTTCACCGCGTTGTTGGTCGGTATGAACATAAGACAACCTTCTGTCATCAGAGGAATAGACTGTGACTCCTCGTCTATCATTCCACCCACCATCAACAGGTTGATAAACGCGTTGAAGAGGGTAGTCTCATCGTTACGCAACGAATACATCATCGGGACAAAATTGGCATAAAGCGCGTTGTCGAGACTTCCCTCAAAAAGTTTCTGGGCTCTCGTTCCGTCATAGGTATAGCAACGACCGTTTGTCCAATTCTCACCTCGATATTTCAGTTCTTCAAAGTCGCAATAGACATCGGCCTCTGTTGCGGCATTTCCGGTATAATTAATCAGGTTATTGAACAGGAAACTATTGGTGATTTTTCCGTCCTTTACATACCAATAAAGGCGATAATCAGGAGAAAGGGTGCGGAACACATGTTTTCCAGTCAAAGGCAATTCGTTAAGCGAAGTCGTCGAGCCATCGAGCGAAACGACATGAGCATAGACCGTACGTTGCTGAGCCGAGCTGGAAAGATTAGAGTTGTTGATTTCCAATCGATTGTCTACAGCATCGAAAGTAATACCGTTGTATGCCATCTGATTGTCCGACGGGAAAAGCACAATATAGTTCATCTCATTGGAACACAATGTACTTATCAAGTCGGAATTACCCAACATCACCAAGAAATTATTGAATTTCTTATACTGATAAGCCGGACCCGTTACGGCACTATACTGAGCCGGAGGGGTAAGCACATCGCAACCGTAGAGAACACCATTTACACAGACCTTACGGTTTTCTTCGGGAACAGCATCTACATCGAAATCGATAATCATTCCCGATGTGTTCTTGATATCACCACGGGTAATTTCTTCGGGGAAAACTATCGACGAGGAATATACACTGTTGAGCAGGATATCCTGAATAACCTGGGGCTTGATAGAATCCCACGTCACCTCACTGGGATATCCGGTACCGTCGGCACCAAAATATTCTACATAAAATTCATCAAAGGCTTGATCGGTAGGAGCAAAAATACTGTATGAAACCGACGAAAGAGATGCAATCTGTGTATAATCCGATACCGGCCACTCACTGGCTATACTAGCCATGGGCGACATGTGGTAGTGCTGATAAAGGTCGGTACCATTACCATAATCAAGCGTCAATGCGTCGTCTTTTGTATAATAACTGTATTCGTCGTAGAAATTCAAAAAACGCGTATAATTACCGTTCTTATCCAACTCGGTATAGATTGTCTCCAACGGCTCCAATACCTGATTGATGAGATAGACATATCCGGTAGACGTTACTATGGAATATTCATCGACGGAAGCATTCGACACATTGAAGCCATCGGCACCCGTCCACTGCGAATTGGGATAAAAATATTCATAGTTGTATTTGGCGTCAATCAGTTTCGTCTGGAACATACGATATGAGAATACCGGGAGGAAACGTTCCAGATGATAAACCGAACCTTCGAGCCCTGTCGTATCGTTTACAACTTCGATAGTGGGAGCATCTTGGCTTTTGGTGCGGAATTTATAGAAAAGACCCGCATTGACCATAAGCTCTTCGTCGGTTGCCCCATCGCCTTCGTTCGGGCGGAAATTGACCAATTTCGTCTCAAAAGAATAATAAAGGATATGGAAGCCTATCAGTTTCTGCAATTCTGCCATACTCAATTCTTCAATGGAGTTTACACCCCGCTCATTCTTGAGATAGGCGGCAAAGGCTTCGTCGTTGGGCGCCATAACCGTATAAACTCCCTTTCCTTGTAGAATGGGTGCATAACCGGCCATATCAACGCCTTTCAGGAAAATAGAGTAATTGCCTCTCTCCTGCAAAGTTTCATAGATACTTCCTTTCAGAGTCTCTGGCGTATCATAATACGAGAGATTGTCCTGACAAGAAGTCCAGAAAACTGCCAAACAAAGTACACCGCATAGCACAACGTACTTTCCAAATGCGTTTTTCATAGATTCTCGATTACTTTAAAGTGTGTTATGTAATTATGTGTTTTTATCAATAGACCCACCCAATAAGGGGGAATGGTCCGCCCCGAAATTACTCTTAGACGAACCATAAGAAAACGACTCTCTACCGTATGATAAGCTTTTCCTTATTACTCAATATATATAACCCTTGCGGCAACTTATTGAAAAGATCCCCATACGGAACTTGCTTCATGATAAGAATCCCCATAGGATTATATACATCAACAATCTTATTGGGATCTTTATCTGTTACAGTCTCGTCTATGCTACTTGTTGAAACATTCTCTACAGAAAGTGTTATAATGGCACACATTTGATTTCCGCCAAATGATATGGGCAATGCTCCTTTCAAGGGTTCCTCCAAAGGGAAATCATAGGCCGTCATAACAATCGATGGATAACGGGACTTAAACGTATAGCCATCGGCCTGCACATATGACTTACCGGCCAACTGGGTCAAATAAGACAATCCGCTGTCGCCATTGGAATACCCATTGATATTAACAGCCGTTACCTGCTTTCCCTCGGGAATATTTATGGTAAAAGGCACTCCTGCCGAATATTTCACTGCGTAATTCTTTCCGGCAGCATATTCTTTGTTATTCGGATTGGAAACGGAGAAACCTTCTGTAAAATTCCAGGTTTTATTGTCTCCTTCAACAAACGTCTGCGATGAAAGCTCATAATCGACCGGACCTACTACGCTCTCTGAGTCTTTAATATCTCCCAGCAGTTCGCCATCGGAAGTACATGCCTCCATAATATCGGCCACAAGACCGTTCATGTACAGTTCGAGCATGGTATATCCTTCCACATCAGTATCATTACGGTCTTCCGGATCATTCGGGTCGAGGCCATGTGCGCGCTCCCAGTCATCGGGCATACCGTCGCGGTCGGTATCAAGAGGAGCCACGGTCGACTTCAACTCGGGCCAACCCGTAGAGCCATCGGCATATTGGCAATCGTCTTGCGAGTCGATAATTCCCGGCAGGTTGGAACCGCTGGTAAATGTGGCTTTGTTTTCCCGTACATCGGCCACCATAATCGAGTCGTGCTCATCGCGTGAGTAACAAGCCCCGGCATATTGCAATACTTTTTCATACGCCACTTGGGCCGTATGTGTCGTGGTGGCATAGAATTGCAACGGAGCATCGAGACGCATCGTATCTTTGGTTACCGAAGTAAATGTATTGTCATTGCCCGAATTGGATATTTGGGCATAGATACCTTTGGTCCAGTTGTCGGCCGTAACATCGGCATTACCTTCCATCACATTGCCATCGACATAAAATTGGCCCCAATGATGAAGCATCGGATACCAACCGTTGTGCGATCCATCATCGTTGGTGCAATATTCAAGCGTACGGATACCTATTGCAGCTATACGATATGCAACGGAACCTCCTTTTTTACGGGTTGCAGGCCCCGGTTTATAATAGTTGTTATAGATATTGACGTCCATACCCTCGCCTCCATAGCAACCGTTGCCGGCCCAGTTATAGATGACATTGTTGCGCATATCCATATGTTCTTCCATCTGCGTGCCCTGACGCGGACCGAGACGGGGGGTCCGACTCTCGTGATGCAGCAACAGGTTATGGTGATATGACATTCCTTTTCCGCCCCAGTTTCCGCCATATCCATGAGTTCCCTTGCTATGGCCCGAATTACGGAGGCTTTGCGAGATGATGCACCATTGTACCGTTGCATTTTCATTGCCATATATCGAACAGCACTCATCGATACTCCAACTTACCGAACAGTGATCGACCATGATATTCGACTGGTCCATTCCTCCCAAGCCATCACCTTCATGATCTGCTACATTTTCATTTCCCAAACGGAAACGCAAAAAACGGAGGATTACATTATTGGCCTCGATTGTAAACGGATAACCTGCCACACAGATACCGTCACCGGGAGCCGTCTGTCCTGCCACGGTCACATTGCCCTGTGATATACTAAGATCCGACTCCAAAAATATCGTTCCGGAAACATCGAAAACAATCGTGCGCCGCCCCGACTGTCCGAGAGCCCAGCGCAAGGAGCCTTCACCGTCATCTTCCAGATTGGTTACATGATATACTGCTCCACCGCGACCACCCGTCACATATCGACCAAAACCTTCAGCCCCGGGAAATGCAGGGAGGTCTTCGGCCCGGACTGCCGATGCAGTTGCAATCACACAAAAAATAACTAGCAGAATTTTTTTCATGGTATGCGTTTTTATCATGGCAAATTTCTTAATACTCCATCAAAACCGAGAGGATTTTTTGCCCAAATAGGTGCACTTTTCATCTCTATTACCGGGTATGACTCTTAAATGTCCGCCTTTTTCTACGGCTATCACAGGAATGACAATATAATCCCCGACACAGTTTATGTAAGACAAATATACAAAAAATTCTAAGATTGCCGCAAATAAGATAAAATTTTAGCAACTCTAAAAAAGCTTTACAAGCAACAAAAGAGCGGTAAGTTTGTATGTCTGACATGTATCCTTCTCTATTTTTTAACAACCCACATTCAGACAAGAAAAGAGTGCGCCGACAGAAAGCAATCCGTCCGAATGCACTCTTTGATTATCACGCTTTGGCCTACTCTTCCCGCAGGTAGCTCGAAGGAGATTTTCCAGTTATCTTCTTGAAACTACGACTAAAATATTTAGGGTCGGTATAACCCACCTTATAGGCGACCTCGGCAACAGAAAAATTCTTGGTCTGCATCAACTGTATCGCTCGCTTGATACGCACAACCTGCAAAAAGTTGATGGGGGAATAACCCACCAAGGCTTTTATTTTTCTGAAGAAGACACTGCGGCTCAATGCCATCTCTTGAGCCAAATCGTCAACACTTAAATCGGGATTTTCAATATTTGCCTCGATATAAGACATTAATTGCTTCATGAATTGTTCATCGGCAGGCATGATAGAAAGTTCCGACGGCTCATAATCGATTTCACCGGTCGATTTTTGCTCTATCTGCTCCATGTATTTCTCCCGCATGATTTGCTGTTGTTGCAGAATCATGGCCACACGGGCTTTCAACAACTGGGTGCTAAACGGTTTCACCATATACTCTGCAATTCCACTGTTGGCACTCCGTATGCGGTCGTCCAAGGTATTCTTTGCCGTCAGTACAACAATGGGAATATGACAGGTCGTCGTATTTTCCTTGATACGCTTGGCAAGCTCAAAACCGTCAACCACCGGCATCATCAGGTCGGTAATCACCAGGTCGGGCATGTGTTCCAACGTCAATTGCCAGCCCTCTTCTCCGTTGGTGGCCGTATATACCTTATAACTGTGTGTGAGGCAATTACGGAGGAACGACCGCAAGTCGTTATTATCTTCCACGACAAGAATAGAGAAACGGTCGTCGGCATCAGAATCTTCAACATCAGAGTCGCCGGCAGAAAGAGATTCATCGGCCTCTATATCGTCACTCATCAAGAATTCTATACGTTCATCTTCTTCTAGATGCGCTTTCCCTTCCGGAAAAGAGACTTCGAACGTACTTCCTACGCCTTCCTCACTCTGCACCTGAATCGTTGCATGATGCAAATCGACAAGCTGTTTCACCAACGATAGGCCTATACCCGTAGACTGCTGATAAATATTATCCTGTAATATGGTATCGAATCGTTGAAAGAGATTGGCTATTTTTTCCGACGGCATACCCACCCCCTCATCTGCAACGGCAATGGAAATTCTCGTCTCTTCTCGCTTTACTTTCACAACAATAGCTTTTCCCGCAGGAGTATATTTGAAGGCATTGGATATGATATTGACAAATATTTTTTCAAACTTATCACGGTCGGCCCACACATACACATCGTCACTCTCCATTTCCAAATGAAAATCAATATGATGGGTACGTGCCACATTCTCAAAATTCTCCATGATAGTTTCCAATGACTCTCTTACATTGAGTTTTTCAACCAGAAGACGCATCTTCTCACTCTGAATCTTGCGGAAATCAAGAATCTGATTGATAAGATTCAACATTCTATGCGCATTGGTCTGCACCACCGTCAGATACTGACGATCAGAGTCAGGGAGTTTTTCATCGGCAAGCACTTCGGAGAGTGGCCCCTCTATTAATGTAAGAGGCGTACGAAGCTCATGCGAAATGTCGGTAAAGAAACGCAACTTAGACTCGGTTAATTGATGTTCCAACCGCAATTTATAACGCAATTTATAAATATGCAGATAAAGATAGACCAGCCCCAAGATAAATACCAATGCCAAGAATACATACAATACTATTGCCCAGGGAGTCTCCGAGAAGAGGGGCTTTCGTGTGATAGGCAATACCCGCTCATTATCGACCCACAAACCGTTACGGTCGGTCGATTTCACATGCAGGTAAAAGGTTCCCGCAGGCAAATTTACATAATTGGCCGTAAGGTTCTCCTGCGTAAATATCCAGTCCTTGTCTACGCCTTCCAACATATACGCATATCGAACCGGAAGACTTGACGACAAATCTACCGCAGCAAAAGGTACAGACAAGGTATTCTCGTCGGCTTGCAATACCAAAGAATCTATTCCATCACCAAAAACAATTGAGGGCACGTAATGATCATACGCCAATTTCTCGGGCGCAACAATATATACGCCCAAACTGGTCGGCACCAACAAATGCCCGTTTTTGTCGATATAGGGTTTGTTCTCCGACAATGTCGCATAGCGCGGCAACATATCGGAACCGATGTTTTCAAAAGCCTCATTACGAGGGTCAAAACGCATCAGCGTACGTTCTGTCTGTACCCAAATATATCCGTCCTTGTCTTCGGTAAGATTGAGAGCAACGTCGGAATAAGCTCCATCGCGTTTCATATACGGACGGAACGAGAGATTATCCGACAGCAGATTTCGTGTCAGCACTTTATTGAGGCCACCGCCGAAAACAGCCAAATAGATATCGCCATCCCGGGTCACATCTATTCCCATTATATCATTGCTTCCCAAGCTGTTGACATCATCCTTCTGACGTAAACTGTGATAGAACCTTATCTCTTCGGGAGAAGAAAAATTTTCGTCGAAAGTATAAAATCCACGGGTTGTTCCTACAAGGATGATGCTGTCGGAGGTCTCGGCCAGACAACGAGCTTGCTGCGGTATACTCTGTGAATAGGTTGCCAACCCATTGTTTGCATGAAGAAAATTCAGCGTATCGGAATTGGGATTTTCTACCAGGTTCAACCCCGAATCATAGCAAGCCACCCATAAGCGACCCTTATAGTCTTGTAAAAGAGAATAGATAGAGTTTCCACTTATACTATGTATATTGTACTCGTCCTTCTTATAATGGCCGGTAATCGCATAGTGCCGATATGTATCGTATTTGAGCCGATACAACCCTTCACCGCGTGTTCCAAGCCATATGTTATGTGCATTATCCTCAAAAATCGTATAAACGCCAATTCCAAACGGAGTCTTCTTCTCTTCGATACGCCCATTGGTGGTTAAATACCCTACTCGCTTCTCGCCTTCCCATATCTCTACGATGCCAAGTCGGGACGACACCCACATACGTCCCCGGGAATCGGAATAGAGACATCGTATCTCTTCTTGCATATAGTACGGGTGAGGTATTACCTCCCGATTGCTGAATTGCAACTTATGCAGACCCACATTGCAACTTACCCATATATTTTTCTGTCGGTCTTGGAACACGGTGCGAACCGACGAAGACAAGAAACGTCCGGCATCATACGGAGTCATCGTCAAAGCGTCAAGATCGACCCTGTAAAGCCCACCTTCTCTCAAAAAAAGGAATAGCTCATTGCCGGAGTTCTTAAAGAAAAGCGGTCGTGACAAATCCGAAGCAAGCCACGTCGTATCGACATCGGGCAACTTTATGGGGAACAACCTCCTGGTTAGCATATCTAGCCGGTAAAGTTTATGATTACGTGTTACAATACAACAGCGGACATCATTATTGTTGTAGCAATACGAGATGTCCGAATCACCGGCATCGGGCATCTTTACCAAGTCGGCTTTCTCTTGTGGCACATCGACAAAAACCACACCGGCATCGGTCTGCAACAATATGGTTGAATCATTAATGGGCGACATGCGATTGATGTGCATAACCTCTTGTGGCAATTCTACAAACGATAGCTTTCCATTATTAAAATGGTAAACGGCCAACTCTCTGCGGGACGTTCCCAGCCAAATCGTTCCATCTCGTTCTATCCAGCTTTTGTAGGGTAGATTGCTCTTAAACGATATATTTCCGATAACAGTGAGCCCGCGATTGGTCAGTACCCACTCATTCCCGCGAGAATCGAGTTGAACGGTATAGACCTTGTTTCGTCCCGTTTGGGGATTCTCAAAGACCTCTATATTTTCAATATTTTTATCTTCAATGCGGAATGATACGCCATTTTCATCAATCAGCCATGTATGCCCGTTCTCTAACGAGATTGTTTTGGAGGCAACAATAAGTCGATTACATTTTTTCTCCAAGGTCGAATGCACATCGACAAAATGTTTGGTATCGGTACGGAAAAGATAAAAACGGTCTCTTCCTATACACCAAATATCTCCTTCACTATTAATGACGATATTGTCGAAGCGGTTTTGGAGCAACGGTTCATGATTGCCCGGCATCGCTTTATAGCACGTGAACTTGTACCCGTCGTAGCGATTCAATCCGTCCCAAGTTCCCAGCCACAACACACCATCTTCATCTTGCGCAAGAGAAGTTACTCGTCCCTGAGAAAGCCCATCTCGCACAGTATATATCGACATGCGGCACTCATGCAGCGTTTGTGCCGACAACGATAAAATTCCAAAAAAACCGACAATAAGGGGTAAAATATATTTCATATCGCTCTATATCTATACAAATGTATAACATAATCGGATATTACAACTCTTCATTCCCAACAAATCAAAAAAAAGACACTATTTTGACCAAATAATCTCCCCTGCCGTCATTCTTAATTTACTGCCATGACATTATTCCCGAATAATACACCTATTCAGAAAAATACTCCACTCCAATCTATTTATTTCTTTTTTTATTTGCATTGTAAAATTTTTCATAAGAAAGAGAGTTCGAGGCAACTTATCTTTTGCTTACCCAGAAAAATTGAGAAATTTTCTTTTCATGTATACTTTCGCGAAAAAGGCTGCTCGAAAGCGTTCGAGGGCCTTTTTCATTTCTATGGCATCTGTCTTTTTTACTAAAAAGATTGTACAGGAAATGTTTTGACTATATTTACAACCGATAATCTTGAACCATGAAAAGAAGACTTAAAATCATTTTACCGATTGTGATACTGCTCATAGTCGTCTACCTGTGCCTGCCTCACTACGCCCGGCAAGCTCTCAGGTATCTCTACCCCGACATCTACGACCTCGAACGCTTCGAGCATCACACCGTACATGCACCCGACAGCTGCCAGCCGTGGGCACATACCGCCGACTACAACCGATACCGGCTCTCAACGACCGAGGCAGATTACCTTGATTCGATGGAGACAACGGCATTTCTCGTCTTCCAGCACGACAGCATCGTATTCGAGAATTACCGCAACGACGGCTGCGACACCCTCACCTCCAACATCTTCTCGGCCACAAAAAGCATTGTGAGCCTCCTCACGGGCATTGCGTGCGAAGAGGGCTACATAAAAAGCATCGACGACCCGGTGAGCAAATACCTGCCGGCTTTTTCCGAAGGACGACACAGCGAAATCACCCTGCGCCACCTGCTTACGATGAGCGCCTCGCTGAGTTGGGACGAGAGCTACTCCTCTCTCTTCTCCATGACCACACAAGGATATTACGGCAACGATCTCTACCGGCTGGTTACAGAACTAGACGTGACGGGGCGCCCCGGCTATCAATACACCTACCGCAGCGGCGAACGATAGGTACCTTTCCGCCACAGGGAAGACTCTGAGCGACTATGCCGAGGAAAAGTTGTGGCGTCCGCTCCAAGCCGAACACGACGCCTACTGGCTGCTCGACCGCAAAGGGGGCAACGAAAAGGCTTTCTGCTGCTTCCACACCACCGCCCGCGACGTAGCCCGACTGGGCCACCTGATGCTTCACGAGGGGCAGTGGCACGGGCAACAAATCGTACCGGCAACCTATATGCGCGAAGCCACGACTCCTGCATCGTACCTGCGCAATCAGTGGGACAACGGAGCCCTCGATTACTACGGGTTACAGTTCTGGATTGTAGAAATCAACGGGAAATCCTATCCCTACATGCGGGGCATGGACGGGCAATATATTGTCGCCATACCCGGACGGAAGGCTCTTTTTGTGCGACTGGGACACAAATCGACAGATATTTATGTAGGACCGCACCAGGCAGACCTTTTCCGCTATTTCGCCCTGGCTTCGGAAATTCTTGATTCGCGGATGGAATAGCGGCGGGAGACTTACGTTTTCTCACTTTTTCAACACAAAATGGCATCGGGAGAAACATTTTCGACGCATAACGATTACTTTTGCAACGACAATCAACAGAAACGACAGTTATGCGCACAATTATCTCCTTGGTCAACGGCGTGGCCGGCGACATAAACCGGAGGTTTGCCACCCCCATCAACTTTGAGTTGCAGGAGGGGGAACACTTGGCCGTCATCGGCCTGAACGGTAGTGGGAAAAGCACACTCATACAGACTATTACGGGTCAGCTCTTCCTGCGTGAAGGAAAACTCTCGTTCGACTTCGGTCCCGACGCACACCGATACAACTCCGAAAACATCCGTTATGTAACCTTCAACGACGCCTACGGCACTGCCACCGCTGACTACTATTACCAGCAGCGGTGGAACTCACAAGACAGCGACCAAGGACCGCGTGTCGAAGACATACTCGGCCGGGAGAAATGCGACGACACAGCGTGGAAAGCCCACCTGTACGACCTGCTGGGTATCGACAAGATGCTCGACAAGCCCATCATCATGCTTTCGTCGGGCGAACTGCGCAAGATGCACATTGCCCGCCTCCTGCTCTCGGCTCCGAAGGTACTCATTCTCGAAAGCCCCTTCATCGGTCTCGACGCCCCTTCGCGCCAGCTGCTGGTCGAGCTGCTGCAACGGCTCATCGACGAGGCCTCGGTGCAGATAATTCTTGTCGTTACCGCACCGCAAGACATTCCGCCGTTCATCACCCACGTCTACGAAATAGATGCGATGCAATGCGGCGAAAAATGCACCGTACAGGAATACCGTACGCGCGAGACCATCACGGCCCGCCGTGCAGCCATCAGCAGCC
>CAJLYN010000008.1 GCA_905210875.1 uncultured Bacteroides sp.
GGCGCCTGCATGCAGGTGTGCCGCCGCGGCTACACCGTGCGCGACAAGGAGAGCGACATCGAACTCGATATCGACAACCAGTATATACTCTCGCCCAAAGACCTGAAAACCATACACTTCATCAACCGCATGATGGAGGCCGGCGTGCGCGTGTTCAAAATCGAAGGCCGCGCCCGCAGCGCCGAGTATGTGCGCACCGTCGTCGAGTGTTACCGCCAGGCCGTAGAGAGCGTCATCGACGGCAGCTACGGCGACGAGAAAATCGCCGCCTGGGACACCCGCCTGGCCCAAGTCTTCAACCGCGGATTCTGGAACGGCTACTACCTCGGCCAGCGGCTGGGCGAGTGGAGCCACACCTACGGCTCCGAAGCCACCCGCGTGAAGGTCTACATAGGCAAGGGGGTGAAATACTACTCCAACCTCGGGGTAGCCGAGTTTGTCGTCGAGACCCAGTCGCTGCACGTCGGCGACGAAATCGTCATCACCGGCCCCACGACGGGCGCCATCATCACCACCGTCGAAGAGATGCGCGTCGACCTCAAACCGGTCGAAGAGGCCGTCAAGGGCGACCACTTCTCGATAAAGCTCGACCAGAAGATACGCCCCTCGGACAAACTCTACAAATGGGTCGCCCCCGAAACCCTCAAACGATGAAGCGCGAAACGCCCGTAACCGTCATCACCGACGACGGCACACCCACCCTCTACCTGCCCGGCCTCGACGAGCACTATCATTCGGTGCGGGGAGCCGTGGCCGAGTCGATGCACGTCTACATCAAGACCGGCCTCGAAGCCTGCGGGCGGGAAACGGTCGACCTCTTTGAGTGTGGCTTCGGCACCGGGCTCAACGCATTTCTCACCCTCCTTGCCGCCGGGCAAAGCCGCCGGCACATACACTACACCGTGGTCGAAGCCTTCCCGCTTGATACCGAACGGGCCATCGGCCTTGCCTACCCCGAAACGATACAGCCCGGCAGCCGCCCCCTCTTCGAGCAGCTGCACCGCTGCGAGTGGGAGAGAGAGGTGGCCATCACCCCCTTTTTCACGCTGCACAAGGTCGGGGCCGACCTCACCGGCTACCCCTTGGGCGACGAAAGCTACGACGTGATTTACTACGACGCCTTCGCCCCCGAAAAACAGCCCGAGCTGTGGAGCGCCGAACTGCTGGGCCGTGTAGCCCGCTCCCTGCGCAGGGGAGGGGTACTCTCGACCTACTGCGCCAAAGGCGAGGTGCGCCGCCGCCTGCAACAGGCAGGGCTCGTCGTGCAACGCACCCCCGGCCCGCCGGGCGGGAACCGCGAAATACTGCAAGCCCGCCGCCCCGACGGCTCCGACACATAAAAAAATAAGTTAATAAACCGGGAGGTCCCCCAGCGATACGAAGTTTTTTCTATTTTTGTTTCAAAGATTTACCGCAATGAAAAAAAATGCCATTCGCCATATAGCCTGTGCCCTGCTGTGCAGCGCCGTGCCGCTGGCAACACCGGCACAGAAGGCCGTCCGCATCGAACAGCCCGCCTACATCTTCGACCGTGCGCAACTCCTGTACAATGAGGGAAACTACGCCGGCTGCATCGACCTCCTGACCGCATACCGCAAAGAGGCCACCCGCACCATCGACAAGGCCAAGGCCGACTTCCTGATTGCCGCTTCAGCCTACGCTTCGCGCGAGCCAAACGCCCTCGACCTCATCGAAGGCTACCTCGCCGACCACCCCAAGACCCCGCACAGCACCGAGGCCCAACTCCTGCAAGGACACTGCTACTTCGACCGCGGCAACTACGACAAGGCGCTCGAAATATACCGTGCCATCGACATCGACAAGCTCTCACCCGAAAAACAGGGCGACCTGCTGCTGCACCTCGGCTGCACCTATGTAGAGAAAGGCGATACCGAACAGGCCGCTCCCTGCTTCGCCGCTATTATCGAAGTGGGCGGTCCCTACGAGAAGGCCGCCCTTTACCACGACGCCCACCGCCGTTACCTCGAAGGCAAATACGAGAGCGCCGAGAGCGAGCTGCTGCCCATCGCCGACGACCCGACATTTGCCCGCCAGGCCACGGCCCTGCTCGCCCAGTGCCGCTTTGCCCGGGCCAACTATCCCGAGGCCATCGAAACGGCCGGCCGGTACATGGAGCGCTATCCTGCCGACTCGACCTACTACGAGATGGAACGTATTCTCGGCGAGAGCCACTTCCGCACGGGCTACAACACCCAGGCCATCAAATACCTCTCGGGCTACACCACCTACTGCACTGCACCACAACGCAGCAGCCACTACGCCCTGGGTATGGCCTACTATCAAACGGGAAAATACCTCGAAGCCATCGAACAGCTGGGGAGGGTTACCGACCGGAAAGATGCCCTGGCACAAAGCGCCTACCTCTTCATCGGGCAGAGCTACCTGCGGCTCAACGACCCCACCAACGCCCGTCTGGCCTTCGAGATGGCCTCACAATACGACTTCGACCCGCAGGTGCAGGAGGCCGCCCTGTACAACTACGCCCTCACGCTGCACGCCGCCACCTTCTCGCCCTTTGCCGAGTCGGTTACCGTGTTTGAGAAATTTCTCAACCTCTTCCCCCGGTCGCAACACGCCGACACCATCAACGACTACCTCGTCGACGTCTACATGACCACCCGCAACTACGAGAGCGCACTCAACTCCATCAACAAGATACAGCACCCCACGGCCAAAATCTATACCGCCAAGCAACGTATCCTCTACCGGCTCGGCACCGAATGTTTTGCCAACAACGACCTGAAACGGGCCGCCGACTACTTTACCCAGGCCATCGCCCTGGGTAACTACGACCGCGAAGCCAAGGCCGATGCCTACCTGTGGCTCGCCGAGTGCCGCTACCGCGAAGGAGACTACACCGGGGCCGCCCAGAACGACCGCCTCTACCTGCAAACCGCCTCTGCGGTCGACCCGCTGGTCTATTACAACCTCGGATACGCCAGCTTCAAACAGCACGACTTTGCCGGGGCACAATCGCAATTCACCCAATACATCAAGAGCGAAACGCCCGACGAAAACCGGCTGCCCCGCATCGCCGACGCCTGTACCCGCCTGGCCGACTGCCTCTACGGACAGCGCCGCTTTGCCGAGGCCGAAGCCACCTACAACAAGGCCGTAGCCCTCTATCCCGCCATGGGCGACTACGCCCTCTACCAGCAGGGTTTCATGGCCGGACTGCAAAAGAAACAGACCGAAAAGATTGCCGCCATGCAACAGCTGCGGCAACGCTACCCGCAATCGGACTACATCGACGAAGCCTGGCTCGAAGAGGGCCTCGCCCACGTCGCCCTCCACGACGGAAAGGCTGCCGCCTGCTTCACCGCCCTGCTCGAAAAATATCCCGACCAGGCAACTGCCCGCAAAGCCGGCGTGCAACTGGGCATGCTCTACTACAACGACAAACAGCCCCAGAAAGCCATCGCCACCTACAAGAGCGTCATAGCCGACTACCCCGGCACCGAAGAGGCCCACATCGCCCTGCAAGACCTCAAAGCCGTGTACGTGGCCCAGAACGATGTCGACGCCTATGCCGCCTACCTGAAAACCCTCGGCGGAAACGTATCGACCGAAATCTCGGAACTCGACTCCCTCTCGTTCCTCACCGCCGAACGCGCCTTCCTCAAAACCCCCAATGCCGCCTCGGCCAACCAGCTCCAACAATACCTCAAAAAATACCCCCGCGGAGCCTACACCCTGCCGGCACACCACTACCTGAGCCTCTACTACTACGACCGCAAGGAGTATGGCAAAGCCCGCAAGGAACTCACCACCGTGCTGCAAACGCCCAATAATCCCTACACCGAAGAGGCCCTCACCCGCCTGGCCGACATACAGGAGAAGAGCAAAGAGTATCCCGAAGCCTTTGTCAGCTACCAGAAACTCGAACGTCTCGCCTCCCGCAAGGAACCCCGGCAACTAGCCCGCCTGGGCATGCTGCGCCCCGCCGTGCAGCTGGGCGACAACCGGGCCGTGATAGAGGTATCGGCACGCCTGCTGGCCGACCCCACCCTCTCGCCCGAACACATACGCGACGCACGGGCCGCACGGGCTGGCAGCTTCATCGCCCTGGGCGATTCGGCACAAGCCGCCGGCGAATGGGAGAAACTCGCCGAAGACCCCCGCACCGAAACCGGCGCCAAAGCCGCTTACCAGCTGGGCCAGCAAGGGCGACGACACCCAGGCCGAAGCCGTCGTCAACCGCCTGCTCGAAGACGGCACCTCGCACCAGTACTGGCTGGCCCGCGGATTCATCGTGCTGGCCGACGTCTATACCCGACGGGGCGACACCTTCAAAGCCCGGCAATACCTGCTGAGCCTCCAAAACAACTACACCGCCGACGACGACATCAAGGAGCGTGTCGCCGTGCGCCTCGAAAAACTTGAACCTGCAAACACCGACGTACAATGAATACCCGCCATATCACCCTGCTGCTCTTTGCCGTGCCGGCCCTCTTCGGCGCCAGCGCCCAGACCGACAACAAAAACACCCTGCAACGTGCCGTAACCATCGAAAAGGAGTTTACCCCCATCGTGCAGGACGCCTCGAAAATCAACGTCATACCCGAGATGGAGGTATCGGCCTCGGCACGCCCCGACATACGATACACCGAGTGGAAAAACGCCCGCAACGAGACACCCACCCTCGACCTGCTTCCGGCCGGCGACGGCGGTGTCGAAGCCCCCGACCGCCAGCGGGGATATGCCCAGATAGAGATGGGCAACTATCTCAACATCAACGCCAATGCCGGTATTCGCATCGTCGACAGGCAGCGCGACCAGTTGCTGTTCTGGTACAGCCACAACTCGACCAACGGCACCCTCGCTTACCTCACCGACAACAACAAGACCCACCAGCGCCGCAACGACAACAAGCTGAATCTTGCCTATACCCACACCTTCGACCGCGCCAGCTGGAACACCACGGCCTACTACCGCTACAACGGCTTCAACTACTACGGCATGCCCCTCTACAACATCGACAAGAACCGTCTTGCCGGGCTCAGCACCACCACCGACCAGCAGACCGTGCAACACTACGGCTTCGACACCCGCATCGCCTCCAAGCCCAATAAAGAGTTCAACTACACCGCCGAGATAAGCTACCGGGGCTACAACAGCGACCTCGGCCTCTTCTACGGCCAGCGCGGCGTACTCGAAAACCACCTCAGCACCCGACTCGACGGCAGTGCCCCCCTGGGCGACAACTACCTCATAGGTGTGGCCGTGGGCATGGACAATCTCATCTACAACCGCTGCGACCGTGAAAACTACACGGTGCTGCGGGCCAATCCCTACTTCGGCATCGAAAAGGAAGCCCTGAAATTCAGAGCCGGTGCCATTGTCGACCTCTCGATTCACGACAACACCATCTTCCGCATCGCCCCCGACGTGCGGTTGGAATGGGAATTTGAAAAACTCTGGTTTCTCTACACCAGCCTCACCGGAGGCAAGAGCCTCAACACCTGGGAGAAGATGAGTGCCATCACCGCCTATGTCGACCCAAGCCGCAAGATGAGCAACACCTACACGCCGGCCGACTTCACCGTGGGATTGCGCACCGCCACCTTCAAGCAGCTGCACTTCACCCTCTACGGCGGCATCAAATACAGCATCGACGCCCTCTTCGACTACCGCTGGCAATACATCGAGGCCACCGGCACCGGCGCCCGCCTCACCCGCCCCGTGGTCAGCTTCTACGCCACCGACGCCTATGCCTGGAAAGCCGGTTTTGAGATACAGTACAACCCGCGCGACTTCTTCAAGGCCCACCTCGCTTGGGAACACAACGAGTGGCACCAGCAGGGCAGCAAGGCACGCATACGCTCGTCGCAACCCCGCAACGAGTGGAAAGCCGGCGTAACGGTAGTGCCCATTCGTCCGCTCGACATCTCGGCCGACCTCTACTTTGCCGACGGTCTCGGATACCGCAACCTCACAGAGGGCATGGTCGACTACCCCTCGTCGGGAAATCTCCCCAACATCGTTACCCTCAACCTCGGCGCCATATACCGACTCAACAAGCACATACACTTCTCGGCCCAGCTCAACAACCTGCTCTCCAAACGCACCGACCTCTTCTACGGAATGCCGGCACAACGCTTCCATTTTCTCATAGGAGCGGGGGTTGTTTTCTGAGAATTTAGAGAGGAAAAGAAAATTTTAACGACAAAATAACTGACTGTCAATCGCTTTTTTTCTACTTTTGCAGGCGAAAATAAAAGAAGCGACAGAAAATGCCGAAAAATTTAGTCATTGTAGAGTCGCCTGCCAAGGCAAAAACGATCGAAAAATTTTTAGGAAAAGATTATAAAGTCTTATCGAGTTACGGCCACATCCGAGACCTGAAAAAGAAAGATTTCAGTGTCGACGTAGACCATAACTTCAACCCCATATACGAAATTCCCTCCGACAAGAAACAGCTCGTCGAGACCCTGAAAAAAGAGGCCGACAAAGCCGACATGGTGTGGCTCGCTTCCGATGAAGACCGCGAAGGAGAAGCCATCGCCTGGCACCTCTACGAGGTACTCGGGCTCAAACCCGAAAAGACCCGCCGCATCGTCTTCCACGAAATCACCAAAAGCGCCATACTCAACGCCATCGAGCACCCGCGCAACATCGACATCGACCGCGTCAACGCCCAGCAGGCACGCCGCGTACTCGACCGCATCGTGGGCTTCGAGCTGTCGCCCGTGCTGTGGAAAAAGGTAAAACCCGCCCTCTCGGCCGGCCGCGTGCAGTCGGTCGCCGTGCGACTCATCGTCGAGCGGGAGAGAGAAATAGAGCAGTTTGTGAGCGAAGCCTCCTACCGCATCGTCGCCACCTTTGCCGTAGCCACGCCGGCCGGTGAGACCGTCGAGATGAAAGCCGAGCTCAACACCCGCCCCAAAACCAAAGAAGAGGCCATCGCCCTGCTCAACGCCTGCCGCGACGCCCGCTTCACCATCGAAGAGGTGCAGGTAAAGCCCGCCCGCAAATCGCCGGCCGCCCCCTTCACCACCTCGACCCTCCAACAGGAGGCCGCACGCAAGCTGGGTCTGTCGGTGGCACAGACCATGATTATTGCCCAGCGCCTCTACGAGTCGGGATTCATCACCTACATGCGTACCGACTCGGTCAATCTCTCCTCACTCGCCCTGAACACCTCCAAGGCCGAAATCCTCAAAACCTGGGGAGAGAGATACCAGCACACCCGCAACTACCACACCAAGACCAAAGGCGCCCAGGAGGCCCACGAAGCCATACGCCCCACCTACATCGACCATCACGACATCGAAGGGTCGGCCCAGGAAAAACGCCTCTACGAACTCATCTGGAAACGCACCATCGCCTCACAGATGAGCGATGCCGAGATAGAAAAGACCACAGCCGTCATCGACATCTCGGGCCGCAAGGAGAAATTCATCGCCACGGGCGAAGTGCTGAAATTCGACGGTTTCCTGCGTGTCTACAACGAGTCGACCGACGACGAAGGCGAGAACGGCGAAGGCAACAGCAAGATGCTACCCCCCCTCGCTACGGGCGAAGAGCTGCCGGCCCTCGAAATCGAAGCCACCGAGCGTTTCACCCAACGGCCGCCCCGCTACACCGAGGCCTCGCTCGTGCGCAAGCTCGAAGAGCTTGGCATAGGCCGCCCCTCGACCTACGCCCCCACCATATCGACCATACAGCAACGCGAGTATGTAGAGCGTGGCGACCGTCCCGGCACCGAACGCTCCTACAATGTACTCACCCTCAAAAACGGGAAAATCTCCGATAAGGAGAAGACCGAAATCGTCGGAGCCGAAAAGGGTAAACTGCTGCCCACAGACATCGGCATCGTGGTCAACGACTTCCTTACCGAACACTTTCCCGAAATACTCAACTACAACTTCACGGCCCAGGTCGAGAGCAAGTTCGACGAAGTGGCCGAGGGTAAAATCGAGTGGAACAAGTCGATTGAAGACTTTTACAAACTCTTCCACCCCGTAGTCGAAGAGGCCCTCTCACTGCGCCTCGAACACCGCGTAGGCGAACGCCAGCTCGGCATCGATCCCAAGAGCGGTCGCCCCGTATCGGTGAAGATAGGCCGCTTCGGCCCCCTGGTACAGATAGGCCTCCCCGAAGACAAGGAAAAGCCCCTCTTCGCCTCGTTGCAGAAGGGGCAGTCTATCAACACCATCACCCTCGACGAAGCCCTGAAACTCTTTGAACTGCCCCGCACACTGGGCGAGTACGAAGGCGAGACCATCACCGTATCGACCGGCCGCTTCGGCCCCTACATACGCCACAACGGCAAGTATGTGTCGCTGCCCAAAGAGTATGCCCCGCAGACCGTCTCCTACGACGAAGCCGTGGCCCTCATCGAGAAAAAGCGCGAAGAAGAAAAAAACCGCATTATCAAGACTTTCCCCGAAAACAGCGACCTCGAAATCCTCAACGGCCGCTTCGGCCCCTACATCGCCTACAAGGGCAAGAACTACAAAATACCCAAAGGCACCAAACCCGAAGAGCTGTCGAGCGACGACTGCCTGAAAATCATCGAGAGCGACAGCCAGCCCAAAGCCAAAGCCCGCCGGGTATCGCGCAAGAAATAGAAACAAGGGTGGGAGCTACCCCTCACAAAAAAACATCATACCACAAAAGCACCGGATTTTTTCCGGTGTTTTTGTTTTTATCACCTCACCCTGACGCGACACAATCGCTCAGGGAGAGAAGTATAATCGTAAAACGGAAAAAGGAAGTTGCCGGCGGGAAAGAAAATCACAAACAGGAGAAACAGGGCACCCGGTCAACCCCGGCAAGAGAAGAGCAGGAGAGGGGTTGCTACTCGGCCTGCGAGAGCAACAGTTCCTCAACGCGGTCGAGAATAGGGTAGAGGTCGGCCAGCGTCTCAGCCCGCAACATGGCGATGCGTGTCTCGCGGAAGTGGGGGATACCCTTGAAAAGCGGAGTAGCCGCCAGGTGTCGCCGTATGTGCAGAATACCGCGACGCTCATCGAGCCGCGCTACACTCTCGCGCAACTGGCGCCGCAAGACCTCCATCTTGGCACTCACCGTTAGGGGCGTTACGGCACCCTCGCGCAGATACTGCTTCATCTCGCCGAAAATCCACGGCGCCCCTATCGAGGCCCGGCCCACCATCACGCCATCGACCCCGTAGCGGTCGAACGCCTCGCGGGCCTTTTCGGGCGTCGTGATGTCGCCGTTGCCGATAATGGGAATCGTCATGCGGGGATTCTCCTTCACCCGCCCGATGAGCGACCAGTCGGCCTCGCCCGTGTACATCTGGCTGCGGGTGCGGCCGTGAATGGCCAGGGCGGCAATGCCGCAATCCTGCAACTGCTCGGCCAGCTCCACAATGATGCGCGAGTCCTGGTCCCAGCCCAGGCGGGTCTTTACCGTCACGGGCAACTTCACCGCCTGCACCACTGCCCGGGTGATGGCCAACAGCAGCGGCACGTTGCGCAGCATGCCCGACCCGGCCCCCTTGCCGGGCAGCCGAAGTTGAGATCGATAACATCGGGACGCGCCGCCTCGCAGATGCGGGCCGCCTCGACCATCGAGTCGACATCGCGGCCGTAAATCTGTATTGCCACCGGCCGCTCGGCCTCGGCAATGGAGAGTTTGGCCTGTGTCTTGCCCACAAAGCGGATGAGCGCGTCGCTCGACACAAACTCGGTCGTTACCATGTCGGCACCGAACTCCTTGCACAGGAGGCGGAAAGGAGCGTTGGTAACATCTTCCATCGGAGCCAGGAAGAGCGGGCGTTCGCCCAAATCGATTGTCCCGATTTTCATGCTGTAACAAATTAAGTATTGCGTGGCAAAAATAGTACATTTTCACCAGCCGGCCACCGCACCCGGCCCCAAAATCGGAAAAGCACGTCCGGGCAATGCTTCCGCGGCAACAACAAAAACAACATAAATCGTCGTAATAAAACGGTTTTTTGGCGCCATCTCCTTTTTTTTATTACTTTTGCAATATTAAATAGGGTAAATATCCACCTCCAAATCGAAAAAAACGATGGAATATAATTTCAGAGAAATCGAGCAGAAATGGCAGCAGTACTGGAAAGATAACCACACCTACCGCGTAACCGAGAACCGTCAGAAACCCAAATACTACGTTTTGGACATGTTTCCCTATCCGTCGGGAGCCGGTCTGCATGTGGGACACCCGCTGGGCTACATCGCCTCAGACATCTACGCCCGCTTCAAGCGGCTCAAAGGGTTCAACGTGCTGCACCCCATGGGATACGACGCCTACGGTCTGCCCGCCGAACAATATGCCATACAGACGGGTCAACACCCGGCCATCACCACCGAAAAAAACATCAACCGCTACCGTGAGCAGCTCGACAAGATAGGATTCTGCTTCGACTGGGACCGCGAGATACGCACTTGCGACCCCGAATATTACAAGTGGACGCAGTGGGCCTTCATACAGATGTTCAACAGCTATTATGACTACAACGAGCAGAAGGCTCTCCCCATCAACACCCTCATCGAAGCCTTCGAGACCAACGGCACCGAAGGGCTGAACGTAGCCTGCACCGAAACACTCTCCTTCACGGCCGACGAGTGGTGCGCCATGAGCGAGGAGGAGCAGCAGAAAACCCTGCTCAACTACCGCATTGCCTACCTGGGCGATACGATGGTGAACTGGTGTCCCAAACTGGGTACCGTGCTGGCCAACGACGAAGTGAGTGAAGGCCTCTCGGTGCGCGGCGGATATCCCGTAGAGCAAAAGGTGATGCGCCAGTGGTGCCTCCGCGTCTCGGCTTATGCCCAACGCCTGCTCGACGGCCTCGACACCATCGACTGGACCGACTCGCTCAAAGAGACCCAGCGCAACTGGATAGGCCGCTCCGAAGGTGCCGAGATGGAGTTTAAGGTCGTAAACAGCGACGTAACCTTCACCATCTTCACCACCCGGGCCGACACCATCTTCGGTGTTACCTTCATGGTACTCGCCCCCGAGAGCGAATATGTGGCACAAGTAACCACCCCCGCACAGAAAGCCGCCGTAGATGCCTACCTCGACCAAATCAAACACCGCACCGAACGCGAACGCATGATGGACCGCAGCGTGAGCGGCGTCTTCTCGGGCGCATACGCCATCAACCCCCTCAACGGAAAAGAGATACCCATCTGGATAAGCGACTACGTACTGGCCGGCTACGGTACCGGCGCCATCATGGCCGTACCGGCCCACGACAGCCGCGACTACGCCTTTGCCAAGCACTTCG
Organism: uncultured Bacteroides sp.; assembly: GCA_905210875.1. GTDB lineage: Bacteria > Bacteroidota > Bacteroidia > Bacteroidales > UBA11471 > Caccoplasma. The sequence goes on from CAJLYN010000008.1 coordinate 11,249, forward strand.
ACCTGCCCATCATACCCCTCATCGAGGGCTGCGACGTGTCGCAGGAGAGTTTCGACGCCAAAGAGGGCATCATGATAAACTCCTGCGGCAACGGACTCGACCTCAACGGGCTCACCGTGAAAGAGGCCATCGCCAAGACCAAAGCCTTCATCAAGGAAAAAGGCATCGGCCGCGTCAAGGTAAACTACCGCCTGCGCGACGCCATATTCAGCCGCCAGCGCTACTGGGGCGAGCCGTTCCCGGTCTACTATAAGAACGGACTTCCCTACATGCTCGACGAGAGCCGTCTGCCGCTGCTGCTGCCGGGCATCGACAAGTTCCTCCCCACCGAACAGGGCGAGCCGCCTCTGGGACGTGCCAAAAACTGGGAAACCGAAGATCACTACCCGCTCGAACTCTGCACCATGCCTGGATTTGCCGGCTCGTCGGCCTACTACCTGCGCTACATGGACCCGCACAACGACGCCGCTCTCGTATCGGAAGAGGCCGATACCTACTGGCGCAACGTCGACCTCTATGTGGGAGGCACCGAGCACGCCACGGGACACCTCATTTACAGCCGCTTCTGGAACAAGTTCCTCTATGACCTGGGAATTGTGTGCGAAGACGAACCCTTCAAGAAGCTCGTCAACCAGGGCATGATACAGGGACGTTCCAACTTCGTGTACCGCATCAAGGACACCAACACGTTTGTCTCCTACAACCTCAAAGACCAGTACGAGACTACCCCCATACACGTCGATGTCAACATCGTAAGCAACGACGTGCTCGACATCGAGGCCTTCCGCAACTGGCGGCCCGACTTCAAAGATGCCGAGTTCATACTCGAAAACGGCCGTTACATCTGCGGCTGGGCAATAGAGAAGATGTCGAAGTCGATGTTCAACGTCGTCAACCCCGACGACATCGTCGAACGCTACGGCGCCGACACGCTGCGTCTCTACGAGATGTTCCTCGGCCCCATCGAGCAGAGCAAACCGTGGGACACCAACGGTATCGACGGCGTGCACCGCTTCCTCAAAAAATTCTGGAACCTCTTCTTCGACGGCGACACCCTCGCCCTCACCGACGGCAAACCCTCGAAAGAGGAGCTCAAAAGCCTACACAAGCTCATCAAGAAGGTGAGCGGCGACATCGAGACCTTCTCCTACAACACCTCGGTAAGCGCCTTCATGATATGCGTCAACGAGCTCACCGCCCTAAAATGCCGCAACCGCCACATACTCGAACCCATCGTCGTGCTGCTCGCACCCTTCACCCCGCACCTGAGCGAGGAGCTGTGGCACGCCCTCGGACACAACACCACGGTGTGCGATGCCCAGTGGCCGGACTATAACGAAGAGTACCTCAAAGAAGACTCGGTCAACTACGCCGTCTCGTTCAACGGTAAAGTGCGCTTCAACCTCGAATTCCCCATCGACACCCCCAAAGAGGAGATAGAGAAACAGGTCATTGCCCACGAAAACTCGGCCAAATGGCTCGACGGCAAAAACATCAAGAAGGTCATTGTCGTACCCGGCAAGCTCATCAACATTGTCGTAGGATAATTCCCCCCTTTCATACCATATTATAGAGCGAAACGGCTGCACCTCTCGGGTGCAGCCGTTTCTGTTTCTCAGGCCGGGAGCATTTGAAACCGAATTGTCACACGAGTGTCACAGAAACGTCAAGACTTTGCATCTCTCCTGTAATAAGAATCCCCGACTTTTGCTGTCGAAAAAAATTAGGGGAATCAAATGAAACGCTTGACAAGAATCATCATCGCAGCCACTCTTCTCACCCTCCTGCCGGCCACAGCCTGGTGCGCCGTCATAAAGGGTACCGTCAGAGACCTCGCCACCGGTGAACCCCTCGCCGGTGCCACCATATCGGTGAGCGGTACCAACCTGGCTGCCTTTACCGACGAAAACGGACTCTTTCAAATCGACAACCTCAAAGCCGGAGCCTACACCCTCATCGTCAACTACATCTCCTACCAGACCCTCACCCTCGCCGACCAGCGGGTACTCGAAAGCGCCCCGCTCACCCTCGACATACGGCTCAAAGCCGACGACCAGAACCTCGACGAGGTGGTCGTCGTGGGGCAGATGCGCCGCAACACCGAACTGGGCATGATTGCCGCCACCAAGACCAGCCTCGTGATACAGAGCGGCGTGTCGTCGCAACAGATAAAGATAGCCCAGGACAAGGACGCCTCCGAAGCCATACGCCGGGTGTCGGGCATCAGCCTCATCAACGACAAGTTTGTAATGGTGCGCGGCCTCTCCGAACGCTACAACAACGTGTGGATAAACGGTAGCGCCGTGCCCAGCACCGAAGCCGATTCGCGCGCCTTCTCGTTCGACATCATACCCAGCTCGCAGCTCGAAAACATCGCCATCGTCAAATCGCCCGCTCCCGAATATCCGGCCGATTTCAGTGGTGGATTTATCCTGCTCACCACCAAAGACCTCCCCGCCGAGAACAACTTCACCCTCTCGGTAGGCGGCAACATCAACGACGCCACCCACTTCCGCAACTTCAAGTACAGCCGAGGCAGCCGCACCGACTTCCTCGGATTTGACAACGGCCTGCGCGCCCTGCCCGGCGGCATCGACGCCACCCTCAACCCCATTGCCGGCAACGGTGTCGACCTGCAAGGCAACGGCTTCAACAACGACTGGCGGGTGCGCACGATGAATCCCGTGGGCGACCTCAGCCTCAGCGCCGACGTGAGCCGCATACGCCGCCTTGCCGACGGCGGCAAGCTGGGACTCATCGGTGCCCTCAATTACAGCAACAGCTACAAGACATTCCTCGACATGGAAAATTCGCTCTTCGGCGCCTACGACACCGAGAACGACCGCAGCAACTACCTGCGCCACAGTCAGGACGACCAGTTCAACCACACCGCCCGCATCGGTGCCATGCTCAACCTCACGTTTGTCCCCGCCAAAGACAACAACCGCTTTGAATTCAAAAACATCTTCAACCAGATAGGCACCGACCGCTATACCTACCGCACCGGCATCAGTGCCCAGAACAACCACGAAGAGAACGCCGAATACTATTACAGCAGCCGCACCACCTACAACGGCCAGTTCACCGGCAAACACACCTTCGAGAGCGACTACTTCGATTGGAGCGCCGGCTATGCCTACGCCAACCGCCTGCTGCCCGACCGCCGCAAATACCTCATCGACGATGCCCTCGAAACCGGCGTGCTCGCCCTCTCGACCGGTAACGACATCACCCGCGAATTTACCCGCCTCGACGAACACATCGTCTCGGCCAACGCCAACTACCGCCACGACTTCGAGTGGGGCAGCTTTACCCCCACACTCAAAGCCGGAGCCTACGGCGAATACCGCACCCGCAGCTACCGCACCCGCAGCTTCATCTACAACTGGAATTACAGCCAGAACACCCTGCCCGACGGATTCCGCCACATGGACCTTCCCACCGAACTCCTCACCGACGGAAACTACGGTGCCGACAAGCTCTACCTGCTCGAAGAACTCAAAATGCGCAACAACTACGACGGCAACAACCTGCTGGGAGCCGGATACGTGGGTGTGAACCTGCCGTGGAGAGGATTCAACCTCTACGCCGGTGTGCGTTTCGAACACAGCGACATGGAGCTCATACGCAACACCCGCGACTACGAAGAGAGCCCGCAAAGCACCCACTACATCTACGACGACCTCTTCCCCTCGGTCAACGCCACCTACAAGTTCAACGACGAGCACCAGTTGCGCGCCTCCTACGGCAAGTCAATCAACCGTCCCGAGTTCCGCGAGGTATCCCCCTCGGTCTTCTACGACTTCGACCTGGCCTCGAACGTACAAGGTAACACCGAGCTGCGTCCCTGCTATGTACAGAACTTCGACCTGCGGTACGAATGGTATCCCTCCAAAGGCGAACAGATATCGGTAGCCCTCTTCTACAAACACTTCGACGACCCCATCGAGTGGACCTACACCGTGGCCGGAGGTACCGACCTCGTCTACTCCTACCGCAATGCCGACGGCGCATATAGCTACGGACTCGAAGTAGACCTGCGCAAGAACCTCGCCTTCATGGGAATGCCCTCGTTCGACTTCGTCTTCAACGGCGCCCTCATCAAGAGCCTTGTAGAGTTTCCCGAGGGCGACCGCGAAAAAGACCGCCCCATGCAGGGCCAGTCGCCCTACCTCATCAACACCGGTCTCTCTTACCGCCACGAAAAGAGCGGTATCACCGCCGCCCTCTTCTACAACCGCATAGGCAAACGCATCACCGGTGTGGGCCGCTACCTCGGCAGCTCGGGCAACGAAGAGACCGTGCGCATACCCGACTCCTACGAGATGCCGCGTGATGTCATCGACCTGAGTCTCTCCTGGAAAGCCAAGAAACACTGGGAGGTAAAACTGGGTATCCGCGACCTGCTGGCCGACAAGGTAACCTTCATGCAACTCGACGATGTAACCACCAAGGCCGGAGAGAGCAAGGTCGTCGAAGAGATTACCCGCCAATACCGTCCGGGACGCAACTTCAACCTCTCGGTAAGCTACACCTTCTGAAACATTCATAAACAATCATAAACAGGGTTTCTATACCAAGAGACCCACAAACCAAAAAAGAAAAAACATGAAATCGAAAAAATTTCTCAACTGGGCTTTCATCGCCCTTATGTGTGGAGCTGTAACCGCTTGCAGCGACGACGATGACAACAAGGGTGTCGACAATCAAGGACAAGGCGGCAGCAGCAGCCTCGTATTCGACGGCAACGTCATCGGTAACGGCGACCAGGAATTTGTCTTCTCGGGCAAAGAGACCCTCGCCCAAGGCACCTACCTGCTCAAAGGCTGGGTATACATTGCCGACGGTGCCGAACTCACCATCGAGCCGGGTACCATCATCAAAGGCGACAAGCAGACCAAAGCTGCCCTCATCGTAGAGCCCGGCGGAAAACTTTATGCACAGGGTACTGCCGACAAACCCATCGTATTCACTTCGGAAGAGGCCAAGGGCAACCGTCGTCCCGGCGACTGGGGCGGACTCATCATCTGCGGTAACGCCCGCAACAACCAGGGCCAGATGCAAATCGAAGGCGGCCCCCGCACCAAACACGGCGGCAGCAACGATGCCGACAACTCGGGTATCATCAGCTATGTGCGCGTAGAATTTGCCGGCTATCCCTTCGAGCGCGACAAGGAAATCAACGGTGTAACCTTCGGCTCGGTAGGTAACGGCACACAGATCGACCACGTACAGGTATCGTACTGCAACGACGACTCCTACGAGTGGTTCGGCGGTACGGTCAATGCCAAATACCTCGTGGCCTACAAAGGCTGGGACGACGAGTTCGATACCGACAACGGTTTCTCGGGCAAAGTACAGTTCTGCCTCAGCGTGCGTGACTCCCGCATTGCCGATACCTCCCAATCGAACGGCTTTGAATCGGACAACTGCGCCGACGGTGCCGCCATCGACCCCTACACCACCGCTACGTTCAGCAACATCACCTTCGTAGGTCCCAAAGCCGTCGATGCCAACTTTGAAAACTCTACCGACTACATCAACGGTAGTGACGTATATCCCAACAACGGTTCGGCACTGGGCCGCTTCCAGGCTGCCATGCAGATACGCCGCAACAGCCGTCTCAACTGCTTCAACTCCATCGCCATCGGCTACCCCATCGGTCTCATTCTCGACAACCAGAAGGGCGATACCCAAAGTGCTGCCACCAACAGCCTGCTGAAACTTCAAAACATCTGGTTTGCCGACATGGACGTTACCGGTAGCGATGCCAACAAATCTTACGACGACGTGCTGGTAAGCGGTTACGACGCCGACGGAAATCCCATCTACGACAACACCCAGACCTCGTTCTCGAGCCGCTTCTTCCTCGCCCAGTCTGGCAATAAGGTGAGCACCCTCGACGAGATGAACCTCACCGGTGCCGAAACCGCCGTAGGTACCAACTTCCGCCCCGCAGCCGGCAGCCCGCTGCTCTCGGTCGCTTCGTTCACCGACAGCAAACTCGCCTCAATGCAACAAGTAAGCTACATCGGAGCTTTCGACGCCAACGATAACTGGCTTGACGGGTGGACCGAATTTGATCCCCAAAATGCCGACTATTAATCAATAAACAAGCACATCTGTCCACCTAAGGCTCCCGCACATGCGGGGGCCTTTTCTATTATTGGTCACAATCGTTCAAAAATAGGCTTTCAAACAAAACCGATTATAAAAATTATTATCTTTGTGTCGGATTTATATCGGTATAAGTCGCTAAACCTTATTGAGTATGACTATGAAATTAACTGCTCGCGACATCTGGAACGAGGTAAAAGACTACACCATCATTACCTTGGGATTAATGTGTTATACCTTCGGGTGGACCGCCTTTCTCGTCTCCAATGAAATCATTACCGGAGGAGTTACAGGTCTTTCGGCACTTATCTTTTTCGGGACCAAAATACCTATTCCTGTATCATACTTTGCCATCAACGGCATTCTGCTCATCGCCGCCATTCGGGTTATCGGATGGCAATATTGCATACGTTCCATATTCGGAGTGATTATGACCACCATTCAACTGTCGATATGGAGCTACTACATCAAAGAACCTCTTGTCAAGGACGAGCCTTTCATGTCGTGCATCATCGGTGGCATCATGCTCGGCGTAGGCATAGGATTGGCCTTCACCCGCAACGGCAGCACGGGAGGTACCGATATCATCGCCGCCATCATCAACAAATACAAGCCCATCACACTGGGCCGCAGCATTCTCTACTGCGACTTGCTCATCATCTCTTCGTCCTACATTCTCTTCCACGACCTGGAAAAGATACTCTTCGGTTTCGTTGTACTGGCCGTTTCGACCTATACCTGCGACCTGCTCATCAACGGTATCAGACAGTCGATACAGTTGCTTATCTTTTCGGAGAAATACGAAGAGATTGCCGACCACATCAATCGCGACATCAAGCGTGGAGTAACCATTCTCGACGGCATGGGCTGGTATTCGAAACAACCCAAGAAGGTCATCGTCGTGCTGGCCAAACGCACCGAGTCGACCAGCATCTTCCGCCTTGTAAAGCAGATAGACAGCCACGCCTTCATCTCGCAATCTAACGTCATCGGCGTCTACGGTGAAGGGTTCGACAAGATAAAAACATAATCCGCAGAGACCCGCCCGGACAATAATCTGCGGTGCTTCACCGTTATAACGGTATGAAACAACTTGTATTTGCCACCAACAACGCCCACAAGCTCGACGAAGTGCGAAACATTCTGGGCGACACGTTTGAAATACTCGGCATGGCGCAAATCGGCTGCCACGACGATATCGAAGAGACGGCCGACACCTTTGCCGGCAATGCCCTCATCAAGGCCCGTTACATCAAGGGAAAATACGGATACGACTGTTTTGCCGACGACTCCGGCCTCGAAATCGAGGCACTCGGAGGCGCTCCCGGCGTCTATTCGGCCCGCTTTGCGGGAGAGGGGCACAACTCCGAAAAAAACATGGACAAGGTACTCTCGCTCATGCAGGGCAAGAGCAACCGCAACGCTCGCTTCTGCACCGTCGTGGCCCTTGTCACGGGCGAGGGCGAATACACGTTCGAGGGCGAAATCAAAGGCGAAATTCTCGATGAACGCCGCGGAAAAGGAGGATTCGGCTACGACCCCATCTTCCGCCCCGAAAACGAAACCCTCACCTTTGCCGAGATGGGCGACGACCGCAAAAACGCCATCAGCCACCGGGCGCGTGCCGTGAAGAAACTGGCCGAATTTTTACTGAAAAACGCATGAAAAGATTTTTCGTTCTCCTCCTGCTGTCGTGGTACATAGGTACACTCACTACGCAGGCCTTACAGCCGGTGGGAGAGTGGGAGATATATGCCTCTTTCCGTGTACCCAAACAGATATGCGAAGGGTCTGAAAAAATATTTTTCCTTGCCGACAACTCCCTCTTCTCCTACGGGAAAACCGACCGGGAGGTGAGAGAGCTTTCGCGGCTGAACATCTTGTCGGACAACCGCATCGCCCGCATCGCCTCACAAGACGAGAACGACCTGCTGGTCGTCGTCTACGACAACAGCAACATCGACCTCGTCGACATGAGCAGCGAGAGATGCTACAACCTGCCCTACATCAAGAACGCCTCTCTCACGGCCAAGGGCATCAACGACATATCGTTTGCGGGCGACGAGACCTACCTGGCCACCGACTTCGGTATCGTGGTGCTCAACAACAGCAAGAAAGAGGTAAAGACCACCTACACTTTCAACGAGAAAATCACCTCGGCGGCCCGCCAGGGCGACTACCTCTACTGCATGCGTGCCGACTACTCTCTGTACCGCTGCCCGGCCGACGGCATACCCTACGACATCAACAGCTGGGAAAAACTCAACAACTCCTACATCACGCAGTTGCGCCCCTTCGCCGACGGCCTGCTCATGCTGCACCAGAACAACAATCTCTACTACCGCGACAACGAAGGAAATACCTCGTTGCTGCTTGCCGACAACCTTACGAAGAAAATAGAGACCCACGACAGCCGGCTGCTCATATACACCATCGACAACGAAGTGCTTCTCTACGACGAAAACCGGCAACTTACCGGCCGGCTCCGGCTCGAAGAGGCCGGCTATACTCCCGCCGACGTTGCCGCCGCAAACAACCAGAACCGCCTGTGGATAATCGGCACCGAATCGGTAACCGCCCTTTTATACGACGGCGCATCATCTACCCTCACACAGGAAGTAGACATACCTTGCGACGCTTACCAGAAAATCTACAACCCCTTCTCCCTCACCATCGACAACGGTCGTCTCTATGTAGCCACGGCCGGTGTAGGCTACCTCAACGACGAACAGGATATCGACGGGTACATCTCCATACTTGAAAACGGAAAATGGACCAACATTCTCCCCGACGGCATACCCACCACGAAACACCCCGACTATACCTGGGGCAACCTCTACAACATCACCGTCGATCCCGACGACAAGAACACCTTCTATGTAGGTACATGGTTTGAAGGGCTCTACCGTTTCAAAAACAACCGTTACGACACCCATTGGAACGACGAGAACAGCACCATAGGCAACGCCTCGGACTGGGCCTGGAAGGCCGGATACACGGCCTTCGACAAGGAGAAGAAACTCTACGTCCTTACCTTCAACACCGAGAGCGGACTTTCGGTCATGCGCCGCAACGAGACCTGGTATCGGCTCAACTACGACGAACTGAAAAACCAGCGCAACCTGAGCCAGATACTCATACCCCAAAAATCATCGGCCAAATGGGTGGTGTGCCCCGCCTACAACTCGTTTATCTTTGCCTTCAACGAAAACGGAACCGAAGATATCGCCGACGACCAGACCCGCAAATTCACCACTTTTACCGACCAGAACGGCGAGAGCATCGACGGAAACATCTTCTACGACATGGCCGAAGACCGCCAAGGACAACTGTGGATAGCCACCAACCGCGGCCCCATCGTCATTACGCGACCCGACAATTTCGCCAGCAGCAGCTTCACCTGCAACCGCATAAAGATAGCCCGTAACGATGGTACCAATCTGGCCGACTATCTGCTCAACGACGAAACCATACAAACCATCGCCATCGACGGCGCCGACCGCAAATGGTTCGGCACCCGCAACTCGGGAGCCTACCTCATATCGAAAGACGGACAGGAAACCATCTATCACTTCACGGCCGACAATTCGCCCCTTCCCTCGGACAACATCTACGACATTGCCGTACACCCCGAGACCGGCGAAGTATTCTTTGCCACCGAAGGGGGTCTCGTCTCTTTCCGTGCCGAAGCCACCGAACCGAAAGAGAACTACTCCGACGTCTACGTTTTCCCCAACCCCGTGCGGCCCAACTACGAGGGCAACATCACCATTACCGGCTTGCAGGAAAACTCACTGGTGAAGATTACCGACACGGCAGGCAACCTCATCTACCAGAACTTCTCGACCGGCGGACAACTCGTGTGGAACGGGCTCACCCGCAGCGGTGACCGTCTGCACAGCGGCATCTACCTGGTCTTTGCCTCGGTCGATAATGGAGGAGAAGGGGTAGTGGCCAAATTTGCCGTCGTGCGATAAAACATCGCCCGGGCACAAACTCCCTGTAAAAAATTTTTCCGAAAAAAAGTCAGAGCCAACCTTCGCGCCTGTACCAGGCTACGGCTTCGGCCACACCACGTTCGAGCGGATAGTCGGGCACAAACCCCAGTTCCTCCCGCGCCGCCGTCGTGTCGCACACCCAGTTGCGCTGTTTCATGATGCGGTACTTGTCGCGATTGAGCGTACTCGATGTGCCAAATATACCTGCCAGAAAACCTGCCGCATAGCAGACGGCCTTCAACAGAAAGAGCGGCACACGCACCGGCACGACCACCCTTCGGTGCAACTCGCGCGCCACATAACGGCGAAACTGCGACGAGGTGTACACTCCGCCGTCGGAGAGGAAATAGCCGCGACGCTTTACCCCCTTGTCGACGGCCAGGAAAACCGCCTTCACCAAATCCTTGACATAGATAAACGTGAGCAGCTGGCGGCGGTATCCCACCGAAAAGTCAAAGCCCGCCTTGATACTCTTCATCATCAGGTAATAATCTCTCTCGCGAGGACCGTAGACCCCCGTAGGGCGCATAAACACATAGGGAAAATCGGGCAGTGACTGCAAAAACCGTTCGGCTTTGAGCTTGCTGCGGCCATACAGGGTATCGGGGTGAGGCTCGTCGTCGGGACGTATCGGCGTGTAACGACGCTCGTCGCCGGCCCCCCAGGCACCGAGGCTGCTCATCAATATGAACTGGTCGGGAACGGTGCCAGTCTCTACCAATGCCTCCGAAAAATTCTTGACATACCCATAGTTGATGCGTTCAAAATCGGCACTGTCGCGGCACTTGGTTACCCCCAGGTTGTGAACAATGATGTCCCAGCGACGCCCATCACCGAAAGTCTCACTTTCGGTAAGCTGGCTCTTCAACTTGGCCTTGTCGGCAAAAGCAAGGTCGACAAAATGTATGCGCTCATCGGTAAGGTAGGCCCGGCTGGTCGAGGCACGCACCCCCGCCCAGGTCTCATATCCGCGGCGCAAGGCCTCCTCTACGATAAAACCGCCTATGAAACCACCGGCACCGGTTATCAGAATACGTTTCGGCATGGCAAAAATGGTAAGAATAACGGGCTTTAAAATTACGACGATTTATCGGTTTTACCTCTGCACTCTCTCTATTTTTACACTTTTAGAGCCATAAATAAGAATATACGATGATTATTACCATCTTTTAAAAAGATAAATGGCTTACTTTTCCTATCTTTGCTCGCGCGATGACAGAGAGCAACAGGGCAGGAGGAGTGATATACACATCTTTCTGTTTCTCCTTCTTGTTTTCTGTGAGATCGGTTATAAATCGTAATATACGTTATTTCATCATATCATCATGAAACAATACCAACTATTGAACAACATTTGCGGCTGGGCTTTGTGATTGCCGCCGTAACGTATATCCTTACGCTCGAACCGACGGCGAGCTTCTGGGATTGCGGTGAATTCATTTCGTCGGCTTACAAACTCGAAGTGGGACACCCGCCGGGAAACCCCATCTTCATGCTTACCGGACGCTTCTTTGCCAACTTTGCTTCCGACCCCTCGCAGGTAGCCTACATGATAAACCTCATGTCGGGCCTGTTCAGTGCCGCCACCATACTGCTGCTCTTCTGGACCATTACTCACCTTACCCGCAGGATTCTCGTGAGAGACAATAGCGAAATGACACTCGCCCAGATGATTGTCATTCTCGGTTGCGGTGCCGTAGGTGCATTGGCCTACGCATGGAGCGACACCTTCTGGTTTTCGGCCGTCGAAGGCGAAGTATATGCCTACTCGTCGTTCTGTACGGCACTGGTATTCTGGCTCATACTCAAATGGGAAGATGTAGCCGACCGTCCACACTCCGACCGCTACATCATACTCATCGCCTATATCATAGGCATATCCATCGCCGTGCACCTGCTCAACCTGCTTACCATACCTGCACTGGTGCTGGTCTATTACTTTCACAAATTTCCCACCCCTACCACAAAAGGGGCATTCACGGCATTGCTGCTCTCTTTCGCTGTCATCGTGTTCCTGCTCTATGGTCTTGTTCCGGGATTTGTAAAAGTAGCCGGCTGGGCCGAACTCCTCTGCGTCAACGTGCTCGGCATGCCTTTCAATTCGGGTGTCATCGTCTACTTCTTCCTGGTGATAGGCTGTATTTCTTGGAGTATCTTCGAGACCTACAAGCAGACCAGCCTCAACCGGCTGCGCCTGTCGTTCCTCATCAGTATCATATTGGTAGGAATGCCCTTTATCAGCAGTAAAATCTATATCGGCATTCTTATTTCTGCGGCACTGGCCATATTTCTTTTCTACAAGAAACAGTTGCCCGTGCGACTGCTCAACATGATACTGGTATCGGTACTGGTCATCTTCATCGGCTACTCCTCTTACGCACTCATCGTCATACGTTCGTCGGCCAACACGCCGATGGATCAGAACTCGCCCGAAGATATCTTTGCCCTGGGCAGCTACCTCAACCGTGAGCAGTACGGCGACCGTCCGCTCTTCTACGGACAGACCTTCGTGGCCGATGTTGAACGCAAAGACGGCGCTCCTCTCTATGAAGAGGGAGCAGCGGTATGGGCCCGTGTGATAAAAACATCGGAAGACGAACCTGACCGCTACGAAATCATCGACCACAAACGCAACTACATCTACACACCCGAGCTCTGCATGTTCTTCCCCCGCATGTACAGTCCCGACAGCCGCCACATCGGCGCCTACAAGGAGTGGTCGGGCTTCAAGGGCAAACCGGTGAAGGTAAACGGCCGCACCGTGCGTAAACCCACCTTCGTCGAGAATATGCGTTTCTTCATCGACTATCAGGTAAACTTCATGTACTGGCGATACTTCTTGTGGAACTTTGCCGGCCGACAGAACGATATTCAGGGCCATGGCGATACAGCCTACGGCAACTGGATTACCGGTTTCAATTTCATCGACAATTTCCTGGTGGGCGACCAGACACTTCTTCCTACCGACCTGAAAGAAAACAAGGGTCGCAACGTATTCTTCATGTTGCCTCTGCTGCTGGGTATATTGGGCATTTTGTTCCAACTTTATTCAGGAAAAAAAGGTATAGAAAGTTTCTGGGTAGTCTTCTTCCTCTTCTTCATGACGGGACTGGCCATCGTCATCTACCTCAACCAGACACCTTACCAACCCCGTGAGCGAGACTATGCCTATGCCGGCTCGTTCTACGCCTTTGCCATCTGGATAGGTATCGGCGTAGCAGCCATATACAAGCTGCTTTCTAAAAAAATCAACCCCGTGGTTGCAGCTTCCATCGCCACCGTCGTATCGCTGGCCGTACCGGTGCAGATGGTAAGCCAGACCTGGGACGACCACGACCGCTCGGGCCGCTATGCCTGCCGTGACTTCGGTAAGAACTACCTCACTTCTGTCGATGAGAACGGTATCATCTTCACTAACGGCGACAACGATACCTTCCCCTTGTGGTATGCCCAGGAGACCGAAGGATACCGCACCGACGTGCGCGTGTGCAACCTCTCTTACCTGCAAACCGACTGGTATGTGTCGCAAATGAAATCGCAGGCCTATGAGTCGGATCCGCTGCCCATCTCCATGGAAGAGTACCAATACGGAAACAAAAAACGCGAATATGCCTACATAATCGAACGCGTAAACTATCCCATATCGGTAAAAATGGCCATGGAATATTTCCTTTCCGATGATAAGAACACCAAATACATTCCCGGATACGGAAATATAAACTATCTACCCTCCGGCGAACTTTACATCGACATCGATAAGGAGAAAATCAAAAAGTCGGGCATCGTACCAGCCGGTTACGAAGACAAGATAGTCGACCGCATAAATCTCTCGCTCTCCGATAAGAGCACCCTCATGCTCAACGAACTGGCTATTATCGACATGCTCAGTACCAATGCCGAGCAGGGCTGGAAACGACCCATCTATTTTGCCTCGACCGTAGATCCTTCGCTCTTTACCGAGACCGACAAATACTTCATGCGCACCGGCATGGCCTACAAAATCGTTCCTGTCGAGCTCTCCAATGTCTCGGGACGTTACCAGGTCGATACCGACGAAATGTACGACAACGTCATGAACAAGTTTGCCTGGGGCGGTATGGATGTCAACCCCGACGTCTACTTCGACGAGACCATTCGACGCATGTGCTACTCCTACCGCATCATGTTCATCGATCTCATCGACCAGCTGATATTGGAGGGTAAAAAAGAGAAAGCGCTGAAAGCTCTCGACTACTGTATGGAAAAGATACCCGACAGTGTCGTGCCTCACAACTACATCTCCCTGCAACTGGCCATGGACTACTACTTCCTGGGCGAGAACGAAAAGGGAAAAGAGTTGCTTACCAAAATTGCCGACAGTGCCCTTGAATATGTCATGTGGATAAACTCGCTCAGCGAAAACAAAAAACGTTCGGTAATGCGTGATTACACCTACAACGAAAGAGCTCTCGTCGAACAGGCCATTCCCACCTTCTACCGCTTCGGCGATGAAGAGAGCGGAAAAAAATACCTCGAAATGGCAGCTCTGGCCGGTGTCAACATCAACCGCTATCTGAAAACCGATACTTTGAGATAAACCTCACAACCCTCTATATCGTAAAAAAGCTCTGCCTTTCCGGGCAGAGCTTTTTTTACAGACTCCATGCAGCATAACGCCATCAAACCGCATCTACTCCTTATGTAAACCTACACACTGTAACACGTCATGTTTATAGAACGTCCCCCGCTTTTCTACCGCATGCTCTTTCCCGAAACGATATGGAGACTGCCGTGCAAGGAAAAGACCATATATCTCACCTTCGACGACGGGCCGGTGCCCGAAATCACCCCCTGGGTACTCAACCTGCTCGACTACTACGATGTGAAGGCCACCTTCTTCTGCGTAGGCGAAAATGTGGCCCGCAACACCGAACTCTATGCCGAGATTCTCAAACGCGGACACCACACCGGCAACCACACCATGAATCACATTCAGGGCATGAAATATTCCATCAAGGATTACGTGCGCAATGTCGATGCCGCCAACGAACTGATACGTAGTGCGCTGTTCCGCCCGCCTCACGGACACATGTGTTTCGGCCAGGCTCACGAACTGCGACAGAAATACAAAATCATCATGTGGGACGTGGTTACCCGCGATTACAGCAAAAAACTGAGCGGCGAACAGGTTTTCAACAACGTGAAGAAATATACCCGCAACGGTTCCATCATCGTCTTTCACGACTCGTTGAAAGGACAGAAAAACCTGCGCTACGCCCTGCCCAAATCCATCGAATGGATAAAGAGCCAGGGCTACGCTTTCGGACTTTTATAGTTAAAGATAAGCCTTCTCTATAAAAAATAGAAAGACTTACTATAAATGTGGATATTCTTGTATCAATTATATTTACTATTCAGTAAATCAAACTTCGTAATGAAGGTAGTATCATATGTGCTGAGTAAATCATTACTCATAAATATACTACTGATATTCTCCATTTTATAATTCACTTTATTTTTTGCTTCCAGTGTATTGAAATTTTTTACCGTTTGAAGCATGGCCCTATAATTCTCTTCCGGTATTCCTATTTCAACAGCCTCTTTCTCTCCGAGCGAAAAAACGACACTGTCGCCAAACACCAAATAATCAAACATTACGACATCGGGTATCGACCACGCTTCATAAAACGAAAGAACATGCTCTCTCTGCTCAGCGGACAACTTGTCCAAACAGGTATTGATCAAGTCTACATAGTCCGAT
>CAJLYN010000009.1 GCA_905210875.1 uncultured Bacteroides sp.
ACATGCCCGCGGCATCGCCGCCGATGGCCTTGAAATAGCGGTATTCGGCCTGCGTCTCGAACGTGGGACCCGTGCCGCCGACATAGACGCCGTACTGGAGCTTGATCGACTCCTCTTCGGCGATCTTCGTGGCAGCGGCGATCAGCGACTTGTCGTAGCAGTTGTGCATGTCGGGGAAGCGCGGCCCGAGCTGGGCCATGTTGGGACCGATCAGCGGATTGGGCATCAGGTTGATGTGGTCGGTGATGACCATCAGGTCGCCCACGCGGAACGACGGGTTGATGCCGCCCGAAGCGTTCGACACAAAGAGGTATTTGATGCCGATCTGCTGCATCACGCGCACCGGGAAGGTCACCTGCTGCATCGTGTAGCCCTCGTAGTAGTGGAAGCGCCCCTGCATGGCCACGACCTTGCGGCCCTCGACCGTGCCGAAGATCATACGCCCCTTGTGCCCCTCGACGGTCGAAACGGGGAAACCCGGGATATCTTTGTATTCGATGGCGAATGCAGTGTCGATCTTATCGGCGAAACCGCCCAGGCCCGTGCCGAGGATGATGCCCACCTCCGGGGCGAAAGAACTCGTGGCGGCGTCGATAAAAGCCGCTGTTTTTTTAATTTCCTCTAACATCTTCTTCCAGTTTTTGCAGAAAATCCGTCGCCGAATCCTCTATGAATGAAATATTTATCGGTAAATAGTATATCCCGCGCTGTATCTCTTCGGGGATCTTCGCGCGGTTGGTCAGTTTTACGGCATCCTTTTCCGTGGTCACGATGACCGCCCCGGGAAACCTGTCCAGCAATTCGCGCAGGCGGTTCAGGTCGCGCACCTTGTAGACGTGATGGTCGTCGAGCGTCATCTCGGCCACCACCTCGTAGCTTTCCCGCAACGCCGCGAGGAATGGCTTGGGACTCCCGATGCCCGAAAGCGCGATCACCCGCTGTCCCTGCACGAGCGGTTCGCCGGGCGCGGCATCCGGGAAGAGCGGCTGCGGCATGAAACTCTCGAAACGGGTGAAATAGACCCGCTGGTAGGCGACCTGTATGAGCACCTTGCGCAGGATACGCCGGTCGATGGGCGCCATCTTCTCGGGGCACTTCGTCACGACGAAATAGTGGGCGCGGTGCAGTTCTTCGGGCAGGTCGCGCAGGGTTCCGAGCGGCAACATCCTGTCGTGCTGCACGGGGCGCGTGGCGTCGATCATCACGATATTCACCTTCGGCTCTACATAGCGGTGCTGGAACCCGTCGTCCATGATGATGAGGTCGACGTCGGGGTGCTCGGCACAAATGCGGCGGATCCCGTCGGCGCGCTTCTCGCACACGGCCACCACCGTATCGGGGAATTTGAGTTTGATCTGCAACGGCTCATCGCCCACATCCCGGTAACGGGAGTCGGCCTTCACTTCCAGATACCCCTTGGTACGGCGGCCGTACCCGCGCGACAGCAGGGCGACGCGATGCATCTGCGACATATAGGCGATTACCATCTCGGCCATCGGGGTTTTGCCCGTACCGCCGACGGTGATGTTGCCGATACAGATGACCGGGATGTCGAACTTCTCGCTTTTGAGGATACCCCAGTCGAAGAGACGGTGACGGAAAGTCACCCCCGCCTTATAGAGGAGAGCCGCAGGAGCAAGCAAGCATTTCAACATTTCGGGTCGGTTTATCCATACAATTTTTCAAAGGTAGCAATAAATCTCCGGAACACAAAACAAAAAAAGCAAATCCCGGGCCTGAATGACAAAGGAATAATAAAATTGGGGATTCCTGCGTTTTTTTCATATCTTTGCTTGCGTCTATGAGAAGTTTTAAATTACCGATATGCGCCCTGCTGCTCGTAGCCGCAGGGGCGTGCGACAGAACTACGCAACAGGCCGCGGCCGAAAAGGAAGAAGCCGCGCCGCAGAATATCGTTTACGGCATCAACGCCGACAACTACCGCACCGAAACGGGCGAGGTGGGCAGCGGCGAAACGCTGGGGAAAATCCTGAACGGGTACGGCGTTTCGGCCCTTACGGTCGACAGGCTCGACAAAGCCTCGAAAGAGATTTTCCCGCTGCGCAACATCCGCGCCGGGCATAAATACACCGTCTTCATCCACGAAGATTCGCTCTATGCCCCCCACCTGGACTACCTGGTCTACGAACGCAACATGTCTCAATACGTGGTGTTCGGGTTCCATGAGGATTCGGTCAGCGTCCAGACGGGAGAAAAGGAATTCACGGTACGTCGCACCAAGAAGAGCGCCACGATCAATTCGTCGCTGTGGGGTGCGATCATGGAGGAGCACCTGCCCTATGCGCTGGCCGCGGAAATGGAGGACATTTACCAGTGGACGGTCGATTTCTTCGGCATCCAGAAGGGCGACAATTTCACGGTGATCTATGACGAGCGCTTCATCGACGACAGCATCTCGGCCGGCATCGGCCGCATTTGGGGCGCCAAATTCTGCCAGGGCGGCAAGGAGTACTACGCCATCCCCTTCCGGCAGGGTGGCAAAATCCAGTATTGGGAATACGACGGCGGAAGCCTGCGCAAGCAGATGCTCAAGGCGCCGCTGAAATACACACGCATCAGTTCGAAGTTCACCTATGCGCGCAAGCATCCGATCTACAAGGTATACCGGCCGCATACGGGCGTCGATTACGCGGCGCCGAAAGGCACGCCCGTACATGCCGTAGCCGACGGTGTGGTGACCTTCAAGGGCTGGGGCGGCGGCGGTGGCAACACGCTCAAAATCAAACATGCCGGCAACCTGATGACGGGTTACCTGCACCTGAGCGGCTATGCCAAGGGCATCTCGAAGGGCTCGCGCGTTTCGCAGGGGCAGCTGATCGGCTACGTCGGTTCGACGGGCGCCTCGACCGGCCCCCACCTCGACTACCGCATCTGGAAAAACGGCACGCCGATCAATCCGCTGAAAATCCCCCAGGAACCGGCCGAACCGATCTCGAAGCAGAACCGCGCGACGTTCGAATTCGTGCGCGACCGTATCGTGGCCGAACTGAACGGCGAAGTGAAGGACGGGGAGCGCATCACGCAGCTCGATTCGCTCGTCATCCCGCAGCCGGCAGCACCGGTGGCGGCGAAATAACGGGGAAAATGACCGCAACGACAGACAAGGGACATCTGCCGGCCGACATGCCGGAAGGCCGGGATCAGGAACCGTTCGATAAAAGGCCTGGCGGCAGGACGAGGACGGAAGCCATCCGGGAAACGGGCAAAGCACCCGGGAATGCCGGGGAACAGACAGGAACGCCCCGGAAAAAGTCCGGTATACCGGAAAAAACCGGAAATCCGGAGGATACAGCGGAAAGCACCGGGGCGCAGGAAGCCGGGCATAAAGCCGGCGTCGATACGCGGATCGTACGGTTTCTGAAGAAACACCATGTGCTGACGCTGGCGACGAGCAGCGAGGGAGCGCCCTATTGCAGCAACGCATTTTACTGCTACGATGCGGAACGCAATTTGCTGATCTTCACGTCGGACATGGCGACACGCCACGCGCAGCAGATGGCTCGCAACCCGTGTGTCGCGGCCTCGGTAGTCCTCGAAACGAAGGTCGTGGGACGCGTCGAGGGGCTGCAACTGTGCGGAAAGGCCGCGAGGGCCGACGAGGCGGCGAGGCGGGCATACCTCAAACGGTTTCCCTATGCAGCACTGGCAGAACTGACCCTGTGGGCGATCGCGCCCGACTTTATGAAATTCACCGACAACACGCTCGGATTCGGAAAAAAACTGATATGGAACAACAGATAGGAGTCATCATCGTAGCAGGCGGGGGCGGAACCCGCATGGGAGGTTCGCGTCCCAAGCAATTCATGATGCTGGGCGGCCTGCCCGTCCTGGCCCATACGATCAACAATTTCGCCGGGGCGCTGCCCGGGGCAGAGATCGTCGTGGTGCTGCCCGCGGAGCACGCCGATTTCTGGAAGGACTTCGCAGCACGCTTCGACATCGCGGCACACACGGTTACGACGGGAGGCGACGAACGGTTCCATTCGGTGAAAAACGGGCTGAAAGCCCTGAAGCGCGATCCGGAATTGATCGCCGTACAGGACGGCGTACGACCGCTGGCCTCACACGGCATGATCCGCCGTGCGGTGGCCGCAGCCGCCGAATACGGCACTGCGATCCCGGTCGTCGAAGCCGTGGATTCGTACCGCGAAACGGACGGCACGGCTTCACGCATCGCCGACCGCCGCCGCCTGCGCATCGTACAGACCCCGCAGGTATTCCGCGCCGACATACTGCGCCGCGCCTACGAGGCGGAGTACCGCCCCGAATTTACGGACGACGCATCGGTCGTGGAACAGGCCGGCGAGGCCGTATTCCTGTGCGAAGGCGAGCGTACGAACCTGAAGATCACGACCCCCGAAGATATGGTCATCGCCGAAGCTCTGCTGGCCGGGCGCGAAAAGACGGAGGAAAGCGCGGATGGAGAAAACCTATAAATACCGTTTCAGCCGCCGGGCGATCTACTGGACGCTGGTCTATCTGGTGGTCTTCGTACTGCTGGGCTGGTTGTTGTACCACCTCTACGAAGGGGGCTACCTCTCGGCCTGGTTCACCTCGTTCATCGTGGCGCTCATCGCCCTGATGTCGCTGTCGATCCCCCGCAGGATCGTGGTCACCGACGAAAAGGTCGAGGTGCGCTGCCTGCTGGACATCACCGAAATCCGCCGCGACGAGATCGCCTCGGTTCGCCGGGTCGACCCTCGGCGGATGAAATGGTTCTTTCCGGTATTCGGGGGCTGCGGGTTCTTCGGTTATTACGGACATTTCCTCGACCTCAGGCGGTTCGAACGCGTAAAACTCTACGCCTCGGAGTGGAAAAATTTCGTGGAGATCACCGACATCTACGAAGACCGCCTGTACGTCTCGTGTTCGGATGCCGACCGCCTCGTGGAGGAGCTTATGCCCCCCGGAGGCAACCGCCCGGCGGAAGACGACGAAGAGGAAGAGCAGGCGCAATAGTATCGGGATCCGGCCAAAAAGTCGACAGAAGACGCCCGGGGATTGCGTATTTCCGGAAAATGATCTTATATTTGCAACCGAGGCCGGAACGGCCCGTAAAAACGAAAAATAACAAACAACGCATTAAAAACCAGAAGAAATGAAAAAGTACCGTTGCACCGTTTGTGAGTGGGTATACGACCCCGCAGTGGGCGATCCCGACGGAGGCATCGCCCCCGGAACGCAGTTCGAAGAGATTCCCGAAGACTGGGTTTGCCCCGTCTGCGGCGTCGGCAAAGACATGTTCGAAGAGGTTGCGGAATAACCCCGGCACTGCGAACGGAATCAGGCGCACCCCATTCGGGTGCGCTTTTCGTTTGGAACCACATGAACCCGGATGAATTCCGCCCCTCCGAAAGACGGCATGCACGCACAGTTGCGACCCGATATTTTTCGTATATTTGTCGGCAGAACTGCCCCTCACACCTAAAATTTCATGCAGATGAAACATCTATTGCTTTTAGCCTCGCTCCTGACCTGCATGGGCGCCGGCGCCCAGCAGGCGACCTTCCGCAACCCGGTCATTGCGGGCGACATGGCCGACCCGACGGTCATCCGGGTAGACAACACCTATTATGCGACGGGCACCTCGTCGGAATGGGCCCCCTACTACCCGCTGTTCCGCTCCAAAGACCTGGTCAACTGGCGGCAGATCGGACACCTGTTCGAGCAGCAGCCCGCATGGACGAGATCCTCGTTCTGGGCCCCGGAACTTTTCCACCGCAACGGCAAAACATACGCTTATTATACGGCACGCCGGAAAACCGACGGGACGTCGTATATCGGCGTCGCCACGGCCGACAAACCCGAAGGCCCCTATACCGACCACGGCCCAATCGTCGAGTACGGCACCGAGGCGATCGACGCATTCGTGCTGGAAGACGCCGGCGAGCTGTATATCTCGTGGAAAGCCTACGGACTCGACCCAAGACCGATCGAACTCCTGGCCTGCAAAATCTCGGACGACGGGCTGCGCATGGCGGGGGAACCCTTCACGCTGCTGCGCGACGACAAACGGCAGGGCATGGAAGGGCAGCACTGGCTGAAAATCGGCGATTACTATTACATCGTCTACTCCATAAACGGCTGCTGCGGCCCTGGGAGCGACTACGCCGTGGCGGTCGCCCGCTCGAAAAACCTGCGGGGCCCCTACGAGCGTTACGCCGGGAACCCGATCCTGCACGGCGGCGGCGATGTCCAGTCCATCGGGCACGGCACCATCACGACGACGCCCGACGGGAGGATGTTCTACCTCTGCCACGCCTATCTGGCCGGTGAGAATTTCTTTCTGGGACGCCAGCCGATGTTGCAGCAGATCGTCCTGGGCGATGACCTGTGGCTTCATTTCCGGGGCGGGGAAACAGCATCCCTGACGCAGCCGATGCCTTTTGCCGGCATGGCACAGCAGCCCGTATTCGATTTCGCAGATGACTTCACGGCCGACCGGCTCCGACCCGAATGGACGTGGAACTATCCTTACGCGACGCCCGAGATCGAGCTTGCCGACGGGCGCCTCTACCTGGGCGGCCGGCCCAAAGAGGGCGTAAAAACCGGCACGGCGCTCTGCCTGAGGGCCGTAAGTCCCGACTATACGCTCGAAACGGCACTCTCCGACCGCAACGCAGGATGGAGCGGGCTCACCGTTTACGGGGATGCAGCGAACCTCCTCGTATGGGGATTGCAGGGCGACGAGGTATTGTTGAAGCTCTACAAGGACGGCAGGGAAACGCTGCTAGGCAGCTCCGGGCAGATCGGGTCGCATCTGCCGGTCTACCTGCGCATCGAAGTACGGGGGAATGCCCCCGCGGCATTCGGGTACAGCACCGACGGACACGCCTGGAAACAAGTGGAGAACCTGCCCGTAGGTGCCGAAGACCTGCTACAATGGGATCGCGTAGCACGCCCGGGATTGTATTACCAGGGGCCGGAAGGCCAGGCGGCCGAATTCGAATACATGCGGATGACCAACCGCTGAGAGAAATTGCAGCCCCCTTCCGCAAGGCAAGCCCTCTGCGGAAGCACGGCAGAATCCCGGCTGGAACTTTCCGATAAAAAGAGCCGCCCCGAATTGTTCGGGGCGGCTTTCTCTTCCGGGACTGCGCCCGTCAATTGATATTGGGCAGGAAAGAATAATTCTTCGAATAGCCGAGCATCTGCTCGACGTAGTTCGCCGGATAGGAAATTTTCACATCGACCACCCTGCCGTCCTTTTCGACAAGTTCGAACTCGGGGTTCACGAAGCCGCCGTAAGGTTCGATGCCGAGTGCATAGTAACGGTCGCGCACCTCCCGGTGCAGCTGGGGATCGACCTGGACGGCATACCGCTCGACAAGCGCCTTGCCGGCCTCGTAGTCGCCTTCGGACTTGATGCGCTGCACCTCGCGGAGCATGTCGCCGAACAGTCGGCGCAGTTTTTCGTAATCGTTGACCACGACATACGTTTTGCCGTTTTCCCGAACCATCTCGATCACGTTGTCGGCCTTGCCGCGCTCATAGCACCACTCGCAGATCAGCTTGCGGTTGCGCATATGCGACTCCTCGACGTTTTTGCCCGGCTCGATACGCGCCAGCTGGGTCATCATGCCGTTCAGGATATATTTCGCATAGCCGGCCTTCGCCACGTCGAACGAGGGCACCAGCCCCAGTTCCACCATCTTCGGGTCACCCAGGTAGTAGAGGCCGAAGAGGTCGGCGCGGGTTTCCTCGAGCGTCGAGCTGTAACTCTTCAGCTCGTTGCCCTTCACACCCGGTGCCAGTTGGCCCGAACCGTGCCCCAGACACTCGTGCAGGTCGGTATGCAGGTCGTCGGCCAGTTTGCCGTACTTGTCCATCACCTCGCGATCCCCGGCACGCAGCACGAACTCCTCGTTGAAGCCGTTGCCGTGGGCGGCCATGTCGTAGGCATAAGTGATGTTGTCGATCGTGACCGACTTCGACCCGTATTCCTTGCGGATCCAGTCGGCATTGGGCAGGTTGATGCCGATGGGCGTGGCGGGATAGCAGTCGCCGCCCAGCATCGCCACCGTGATGACCTTGGCCGAAACGCCCTTCACCTTCTCCTTGCGGTAGGCGGGAGCAACGGGCGAATGGTCTTCGAACCACTGCGCGTTATCCGAAATCACCTCCGTACGGTGGCAGGCCTCCTTGTCCATGAAATTCACGATGCCCTCCCACGAAGCCTTGCGGCCGAGCGGATCGCCGTAATCCTCGATAAAGCCGTTCACGAAGTCGACGTTCGACACGGTGTCCTTCACCCAGCCGATGTTATAGCGGTCGAACTCGCGCAGGTCGCCGGTCTTGTAATAGTCGATCAGCGCTGCGATATTGCTTTTCTGCGGTTCGGCGGCTACGGCCTGCGCTTTTTCGAGCCAGTAGACGATTCTTTCGATGGCGGCGCCGTAATGGCCGCCTACGCGGTTCACCTCTTCATAGATTTTTCCGTTGCGTTTTACCAGCCGGCTGTTGAGCCCGTAAGAGGGAGGCATGGTGTCGCCGGGGGTCTTCATGGCGCCGTAGAAGGCTTCGGCCTCGGCTTGTGTTACTCCGTCGTAGTAGTTGCTGGCCGAGGTGGCGATGAGATCTTCGCCGGCGGTGAGGTTCACTCGCTTGGCCAGGGTGTCAGGGTTGAAGATGACGGGGCAGATGTTTGCCAGCAGTTCATCGGTGGTTCCACCCTCTTGGAGGGGCAGGCTCTTGGCGGGCAGGGAGCGCACGGCCTCTTCGAAGAAGGCCTGGCTGAATTCGGGGGTGAACTTGTCGGTCGAGTAGTGGTGGTGAATACCGTTGGCAAACCATACCTGTTTCAGGTATTTCTCCAATGCCTTGAAATCGGCACTCTCTTTGTCGCCTGCGTATTGGGTGTAGATGGCTTCGAGCGTGCGGCGTATGGGGAGGTTCCATTTGCCGTTCTGGTCGAAGAGTATGTCGCGTCCTTGCAGAGCGGCTTCGGTGAGGTAGTAGATAAGCTCTTTCTGCCGGAGGGAGAGGGTTTCAAATCCCGGTACCCGGTAGCGGAGTATTTCGAGGTCGGCAAACTGCTCGATCGAGTAGTTGAAATTCTCGGCGGGCGCGTCGGCACTGTTTTTGTCGGCACAGGCCGACAGTAGAGTGGCTGCTGTTATCATAGTGAAGAAGGTTTTTTTCATTGTTCTCTCTTTTATTGTTTAGGGTTGTGATGAACGTTTATTCGACATAGAGTACCAGACCTTTGAGGTATTCGCCCTCGGGGTGGTAGATGTTTATGGGGTGGTCGGCCGGCTGGGTGAGCTGGTGCAGGATGCGCACCTGTCGGCGGGCTTGTGCGGCAGCGCTGAACACCGCCAGTCGGAAGTCGTTTTTGCTTACCACCTGCGAGCAGGAGAAGGTAAAGAGCAGACCGCCCGGCTGTATCTTTTCAAAAGCCAGAGCATTGAGTTTGCGGTATCCCTGCAAGGCGTTGTGCAGCACGTTTTTATGCTTGGCAAAGGCCGGTGGGTCGAGCACGATGAGGTTGTACTGGTCGCCCATCTGTTCGAGAAATTTGAAAGCGTCTTCGGCAAATGCCTTGTGGCGTTCGTCGCCGGGAAAGTTCAGCTCTACGTTCTTGTTGGTCAGGTCAATGGCTTTCGACGAGCTGTCGACAGAGTGTACCAGTCGGGCACCCCCTCGCATGGCGGCAAAGGAGAATCCGCCGGTGTAGCAGAACATATTCAGCACGTTGCGGCCGTGGGCGTAGCGTTCGAGCAGGGCGCGGTTTTCACGTTGGTCGACAAAGAATCCCGTCTTCTGTCCTTTCAGCCAGTCGACATGAAATTTCAGGCCCCGTTCCGTAGCGATGTTTCCGCAGTCGTTGCCGATGAGGTATTCGTTGGTGGCGTCGAGTTGTGCCTTGTAGGGAAGGGTGGTTTCGGACTTGTAGAAGACGCTTTGGAGAGCCTCGCCCATGACCTCTTGCAGGGCCTGGGCCAGCAGATGCCGGGCGTAGTGCATGCCCGGTGAGTGGGCCTGCATTACGGCGGTCTTGTCGTAAATATCGATAATCAGGCCCGGCAGGTAGTCGCCCTCGCCGTGTACGAGACGGTAGGTGTTGTTGTATTCCTTGTCGATGAGACCCACGCTTTGACGAACGTCGTAGGCGGCCCGCAGGCGTTTCTTGAAAAATGCGAGGTCGATTTCTTCGCGTTCAAAGGTGAGTACTCTCACCATGATGCTGCCTATCTGATAGTGGCCGAGGGCAATGAACTGTCCATGGCTGTCGCATACCTCCACCACGTCGCCCTCTTCGGGTTGGGCCGTCATGCTGTGTATGGCGCCCGAGAAGACCCAGGGGTGAAAGCGTCGCAGCGACTCCTCTTTGCCGGGTTTGAGTTTTATCTGTATGTATTTCATATTATGCGAAATTAGAAGAAGAATCGTATCACATCGTTGAGGTTGGCGTAAATGAGCAGGGCAAACAGCAGTACCATACCGGTAATCTGGGCATACTCCATGAATTTCTCATTCGGCTTGCGGCGGGCAATGACCTCGTAAAGCAGGAAGAGTACATGGCCACCGTCGAGAGCGGGAATGGGCAGTATGTTCATGAAGGCCAGAATGATGGAGAGGAATGCCGTCATTTCCCAGAAGGCTTCCCAGTTCCATACCGAGGGGAAGATGCTGCCTATGGTTCCAAATCCGCCGAGACTGTTGGCGCCCTCTTTGGTGAAGACATATTTGAAGTCGCCTACATAGCCGGCCAGTGTGGCAAAACCTTTCTTGATGCCTTTGGGTATCGACTCGAAAAATCCGTAGTAGCGGGTCTCGGTGGGATAGAACGTTGTAGCCGGTACCAGCGTGATGCCTATCTGACCTTCGGCATTGACGGCAACCGGGAGGGTCATTTCGGCACCGTTTCGGATAAAGGATACCTCGGCCGAGCCCCCTTTATGGGCACCGATGGCGGCCGTGAAGTCGGTATAGTCGGGGGTGGCGGCTCCGTTTACGGCGATGATGCTGTCGCCCTCCTGCATTCCGGCATCGGCAGCTCCGTAGCCGGCTACGGCACTTTGCACTACAACCGGCATGCGGCAACTGGCAAAGCGCTGGTTGGCGCCGATGAGTTGCAGCATGAGGTCGTTGGGGAGAGTGAGTTTTACTACCTCGCCGTCGCGCATCACCTCTACTTCGTGAGCTTCGGCCATGGCACGGATTGTCTCGCCCGAGAAGTCATAGAGGGCCTGTCCGTCGGCAGTCAGCGGTATGTCTCCGTCACGGAAGCCGGCGTTCTGTGCCACCTCGCTATATACGAGACCGTTGCCGATGTTTTTTATTGGGAGTATCGTGTCGCCCCATACAAAGGCTATCATGGCGTAGATGATGAGGGCGAGCAGGAAGTTGTTGAAGACGCCGGCCGTCATGATGAGCAGCCGTTGCCAGGCCGGCTTGGAACGGAATTCCCACGGTTTTTCGGGTTGGGCCATCTGTTCCTTGTCCATCGACTCGTCTATCATTCCGGCTATTTTTACATAGCCGCCCAGCGGCAGCCAACCTATACCATATTCGGTATCGCTGTTTTTGGGTTTGTATTTGAACAGGGAGAACCAGGGGTCGAAGAAGAGATAGAATTTCTCGACTCTTACTTTGAAGAGGCGGGAGAAAAAGAAGTGTCCCAATTCGTGTATGAATACCAGAATCGAGAGGCTGAGCATGAGTTGTGCGGCTTTTATCAGAAAAGTTTCCATAAGTCGGCTGTGGTGTATAGAAAAACAGTTTTTAGCATTAAATCCATTCGCGGGTAAGGCATCGGGTCTCGTGGTCGGTCGCCACATAATCGTCGTAGGTGGGCGATGCGACAAAGGCTACCTGCTCCATGGCCCGGGCAATGAGCCGGGGCATGTCGGTAAAGGCGATGCGGTCGTGCAGGAAGGCGTCGACCACGATTTCGTTGGCGGCATTCATGATGCAGGGCATGTTTCCGCCCCGACGCATGGCGTCGTAGGCATACCCCAGCAGCGGGAAGCGTTCGGTGTCGGGCCGTTCAAAGGTGAGGGTCATGTAATCTTCCATCCGGGGCTTGGGGTCGGCGCTGGGCAGACGGTGTGGATAGGAGAAGGCATATTGTATGGGCAGCTTCATGTTGGGAAGCCCCAGTTGGGCTTTGATGGCTCCGTCCTGGAACTGTACCATGGAGTGTACAATCGACTGGGGGTGTACGACGACCTCTATCTGTTCGGGGGCGACGTTGAAAAGCCATTGTGCCTCGATGACTTCAAAACCCTTGTTCATCATCGATGCCGAGTCGATGGTGATTTTGGCACCCATTTTCCAATTGGGGTGTTTGAGGGCTTCGTTTTTGGTAACGTGTCGCAATGCTTCGGCCGAGAGGGTGCGGAACGGTCCGCCCGATGCCGTGAGTATGATTTTGTCGATGGCGTTGTTGTTTTCTCCGGCTAGACATTGGAAAATGGCCGAGTGTTCCGAATCGACGGGAATGATGGGTACCCGGTGTTCATAGGCCAGGCGGGTAATCAGCTCACCGGCCACAACGAGAGTCTCCTTGTTGGCCAGGGCAATGGCTTTACCGGCCTTGATGGCGCGTATGGTGGGGTAGAGGCCGGCATATCCCATCATGGCGGTGAGTACCATGTCGATGGGTTGAGCCTCTACAATCTGGGCAATGGCTTCACTGCCGGCATAGGTCTTTATGGGTTTGTCGCTCAGGGCCTCTTTCAGTTTGGGATAGAGGCTTTCATCGGCAATGACCACAGCCTCGGGCGAGAAGCGGCGGGCTTGTTCTATCAGCAGGTCGACGTTGCGATGGGCGGTGAGTGCATATATTTCAAACAAGTCGGCGTGCTCGGCTACCACTTGCAGGGCTTGTGTGCCTATCGAGCCGGTCGACCCCAGTATGGCTAATTGTCGTTTTGTCCCCATATAAGCGTGTACGGTCAAAAGTGGATATATTCCGAAGGGTTGAGAGGAACGCCCTGATGCCAGAGCTGAAACTCGACATAGGGGCGTATCTTCCCTTCGATGAGGTTGCCCGATATGGCGATGTTTTCTCCCTCGACAACTTTCTGCCCGACCGATTTCAGCAGCCGGTCGTTGCAGCGGTATATCGATATGTAATTGTTGTTGTGTTGAATTTCGATGACATATCCCTCTTCGGCGCTGAGATAGGTGGCAATGACTGTCCCGTCGAGGACGGCGGCTACCGGCGACTGGCGCGAAGGTGTGATGCGTATGCCGAAGATTTGGCGTTCGGGGTTGAATGTTTGTGTTACCCGACCTTTGACCGGAGGGTAGAATATCAGGTTGTCGGCTACGTTCTGGTTGAAGACGTCAAGGGTGTATTTTCCCTCTTCGGCATATTTGCGCATGAACGAGTTGGTCGTGCTTGATGCCGGCAGTAGTGAATCGATGGAGTAGGTGTGAAGAGCCTGCTCGCTGTTGATGTCGATGGAGTCGAGAGGAATATTGCCCGAGAAGATGTTGGAGAGATTGTCCAGATAGGCCTTCTGTATGCTTACCATGCGGGAAAGTGAGTCGACGGCAAGGGCGTTGTCGACGATTTGCCGGCGCATTTCGGGACTTATGTATCCCGGCAGGGTGCGGCGCAGCGGAGTGCGTGTTATGAGGTAGGTTGTCAGGCCTCCGATAAGGACAACGGCAACGAATATCGACAGGATAACCGTCAGCCGCGAGATACGCAGCATCACGACCTGTTCCAACGTGTGTTCGTTGAAGATGGTGAGTTTATAGGAGAACCGGAGCTTTTTCCACACCGATTTCAGTTTGTTGCTGGTTTGCATACTTTGTCTCTTACGGTATTACGCGTGCATTGCGCGAGGAAGAACTATCCTAATTTGCAAAGTTAATAATTATTCGCTATCCCTTGCCGCTCTCTTCCCATTTTTATAAAAGTTTTGATTTTTCAGCAATTGACTTGTTCTTTTGTTTTCAAATATGAAGGTTGCCGAACATAATGCCTCCCCTTTCTGTTATATAGGTGCTGTGAACGCAGACGCCCTTTTCTCGTTTCCCGGGAGGAAGGCGTGTCTTTTGGTTTGTCCGGGAACGATAAAAATTTTTGATAAATCGTATGGAAACAAAAAAACGTTTATGGGGCGCGGTGGCACTGTTTGCCGCGGCCGGATTCTTGTCGGTACCGAATCTGTCGGCTCAGACTCTTGTCGTCGAGGAAGAGATTGTCGAGGTGCAGCCGTTGCCCGGTACGCAGTATTACAGCAGCAAAGGGGCGAGAAGCAACTGGTTTATGTCGGTGGGTGCCGGCACACAGACCTACGTCAAGTCACTCCACCGTGGTAAGCAACAGTTTACGCTGGCTCTCGATGTGGCTGCCGGTAAATGGCTTTCGCCCTATCTGGCTCTGCGTCTCGACTTTATGGGGGGAAGTGTCAAGAAGATGTGGCCCCGCGTGGGAGAGCCGCAGACGGCCCGTTATGTGGCTCTCTACGGAGACTTGATGTGGGATCTGACCAATGCACTGGGCGGGTACGACCCCATGCGTATCGTTTCGTTCCGCCCCTTTGCCGGTGTGGGTGCCATGTATACCTTCAAAAACGAGATGGCCGGACGTGATACCTACCTTTTCCCCGTATCGGCCGGTATCAATATCAACTTCCGCCTGTGCCACTATGCCGACTTCTTTATTGAGGGACGTGCCAACATGATGAGCAACAACTTTTCGGAGCAGTACTGGGCCAGCCGTCGCATCGAGACGATTGTCTCGGCGATTGCCGGTATCACGGTCAATTTCGGCAAGGAACGTTTCTGCTCATACAATCCTTATGCCGAACAGACTCTTGTGTCGTCTATGAACGAGCGAATCAATGACCTGCGCGAGGAACTCGAAGAGTGCGAAAGCCGACCCTTGCCTCCTCCCGAGAAGGTTATTATCTACAAGACGGCTCCGGCACCTGCCGATACGACGCCCAAATGCGGTAGCAAGCTCATGTCGGTTGTACGCTTCTCGATAAACAGTGCGCAGATTGCTCCGGTAGAGATGGTCAACATCTATAACGTGGCCCAATACATGAAAGCAAATAAAAACTGTAAACTTGTCGTTACGGGCTATGCCGACGAAAAGACCGGTACGCCGGCCTATAACAAACAGTTGAGTCAGAAACGGGCCCAGGCCGTTATGGATACACTCATTAAGCAGTACAACGTACCGGCCAACCGCATCGAGATGGTGGCAGGCGGCAGTGCCAGTCAGCCTTATCCGCAGGACAACAGCTGGAACCGCATTGTCCTCTTCTCGACCAAATAGCTGTTGCCTTTCGGGTCCGAGCCATCTGCTCCCGCCTACGCGACCGGGCAGATGCCGGTCCTGCGGGCGGTTACAAAATGACAAAAGCCGTACACTCGCAAGATGTGTACGGCTTTTGCTCATTGCATAGAGAGAGTTATTTTCCCTGGGCGATGTAATCGGTAATCCATCGGCCCACTTCGGAACATTTATAGGCTTTTCCTTCGCCGCAGATGTCTTCGGTAACGACGCCGGCTTCGAGCGAAGCGGCCACGGCGCGCCGTATGGCAGCACCCTCTTCCATGAGACCGAAAGCATATTCAAACATGAGTGCGGCCGAGAGAATGGTGGCAACCGGGTTGGCGATGTCTTTTCCGGCAGCCTGCGGGTAGGAGCCGTGTATGGGCTCGAAGACCGAGGTGTGCAGTCCTACCGAGGCCGAGGGGAGCATACCCAGCGAGCCGGTGATGACCGAAGCTTCGTCGGTGAGTATGTCGCCAAACATGTTTTCGGTAACGATGACATCGAAGCGGCTCGGGAACTGTACGAGCTGCATGGCTGCATTGTCGACAAACATATATTCGGTGGTGATGTCGGCGTTTTCTTTAGCGATTTCCTGAGCCACTTCTCTCCACAAGCGCGAGGTGCAGAGTACGTTGGCCTTGTCGACCACGGTTACTTTTTGCCGGCGCTGGCGGGCATATTTGTAGGCCAGGCGCACGATACGCTCTACCTCTTCGCGGCTGTATACGCAGGTGTCATAGGCTACGTTGCCGTCTTCGCTGCGTCCTTGCGGGCGGCCGAAGTAGAGACCTCCGGTAAGTTCGCGAATACACATCAGGTCGGTGTCTTCGACGATGTCGCGGCGCAGCGGCGACTTGTGCAGCAGCGAGGCAAAGGTGGTTACGGGACGTATGTTGGCATAGAGACCCAGTTGCTTGCGCATTCCCAACAGACCCTGTTCGGGGCGAACCTTGGCGGTGGGGTTGTTGTCGTATTTGGGGTCGCCGATGGCTCCGAACAGCACGGCATCAGACTCCATGCACAACCGATGGGTCTCTTCGGGATAGGGGTTTCCGCAGCGGTCGATGGCGCAGGCACCCACCCATGCGTGCTGATGAGTCAGTTCATGTCCGAAACGTTTGCACACGGCTTCGGTTACTTGCAGGGCTTGTCCCACGATTTCGGGACCTATGCCGTCGCCCGGCAGTACGGCGATTTTCAGTTTCATATACGAGAGTTTTTGTTGTTTTATAGATTTTCGATTTGATTCAGCATTTTCACCGTGGCCTGTATGGCGGCTTCGGTCTGGTCGGCATCGAGGCCCCGGGTTTTGAAGGTATGGCCGTGGTAGTTCCAGGTAATGACGGTCTGTACAAAAGCGTCGGTGCGGCCACCGGGGGGAATGTCGACCGTGTAGTTGGCGAGCATCGGAAATTCCCGGCCCAGCTGTTGCTTGTAGATGGTGCGCACGGCTTTCACAAAGGCGT
The DNA here is from genome assembly GCA_905210875.1 of uncultured Bacteroides sp. GTDB lineage: Bacteria > Bacteroidota > Bacteroidia > Bacteroidales > UBA11471 > Caccoplasma. The sequence goes on from CAJLYN010000009.1 coordinate 16,738, forward strand.
CGTACTGTCCGTCGCCCGTAGCCGTCTGTTCATACTGCTTGCCGTGTATCTCTATCTTCACCACGGCTACCGGGTGCAACCCCTGCGCCAGGGCCAGCGAGTAGTTGAGCAGCCTTATCTTCTGGTCCTTGGTGTCGTGTTTCAGCACGTCGGAGATGATGTAGGGCAGGTCTTCTTGGGTAACCTGCTCCTTTTTGTCGCCGAGGGCGATGATGCGGTCGGTTACCTTGCGCATCGACTCCTCGTCGAGTTCTATGCCGAGTGCTTCGAGGTTTTTCCGTATGTTGGCTTTGCCCGACGTCTTGCCCAGGGCATATTCGCGGGTGCGGCCGAAGCGTTCGGGCAGCAGGTCGTTGTAGTAGAGGTTGCTTTTGCTGTCGCCGTCGGCGTGTACGCCGGCACATTGGGTGAAGACATACTCACCGATGACTGGCTTGTTGGCCGGAATGCGCACACCCGAGTACGACTCGACTACACGGCTCACCTGGTTTATTTTCTTTTCGTCGATGCCTGTCTGGCATTTGAGCTGGTCGTGTATGACGGCCAGTACGCTCGAAAGCGGAGCATTGCCGGCCCGTTCGCCAAGTCCGTTGATGGTACAATGTATGCCCTGTATGCCGGCCTTTACGGCCGAGTAGACATTGGCAATGGCCAGGTCGTAGTCGTTGTGCCCGTGAAAGTCGAACCGGCAGTCGGGATAGCGCTCTTTCATAGCGGCACAGAATTCGAAACACTGGTAGGGATTGAGTATGCCCAGCGTATCGGGCAACATGAAGTGTTCGATTTCTTCGTCGTGGAGGGCGTCCATCAGTTGGTAGACATACTCGGGCGAGTGTATCATGCCGTTTGACCAGTCTTCGAGGTAGATGTTTACCCGCAGACCGTTCTCACGGGCGAGGGATATTTCGGTCCGGATGTCGGCTATATGCTCTTCGGGGCTTTTTTTCAACTGTTCGCGGCAGTGGCGCAGCGAGCCTTTACACAGGAGGTTGATGATGCTTCCGCCGGCTTCTTTTATCCAGCGGGTGGAGATGCCCCGGTCGATGAATCCGAGAATCTCTACCCGGTCGAGAAAGCCCTGCTTCTCGGCCCAGGCACATACCTGGCTCACCGATTGAAACTCCCCTTCGGAGACACGGGCCGAGGCTATCTCTATGCGGTCGACGTGCAACTCCGAGAGCAGCAGGCGGGCGATGCTCAGTTTCTCCTGCGGGGCAAACGAGACACCCGATGTCTGCTCACCGTCGCGCAGAGTGGTATCTAATATCTCTATGCGCATGGCCTCAACGGTTATGGTTCTGTTCCCACGACTCGGTTTCGGCTTTCTGGCTCAGCAGGTAGTCGATGTCGTCGAGGCCGTTCATGAGGCAGTGTTTCTTGTAGGCGTTGATTTCAAAATGTTCGCTCCGTCCTGTGGCTTTGTTGGTGATGGTCTGCTCGGGCAGATTCACCTCGACTTCGGCTTTGGGGTTGGCAAAGATGGTGTCGAACAGCTCTTTCAGGAACGACTCGCTCACTACGACAGGGAGTACGAAGTTGTTGAGTTCGTTGTTCTTGTGTATGTCGGCAAAGAAACTCGATACCACTACGCGGAAGCCGTAGTCGGCAATGGCCCAGGCGGCGTGTTCACGGCTTGAACCCGAACCGAAATTCTTCCCGGCGACCAGTATTTCGCCGCTGTATGTGGGGTCGTTGAGTACGAAATCTTTATTGACAGAGCCGTCGGGGTTGTAGCGCCAGTCGCGGAACAGATTCTCTCCGAATCCTTCGCGGGTGGTTGCTTTGAGAAAACGGGCCGGAATGATTTGGTCGGTATCTACGTTTTCGAGGGGGAGAGGTATGCAGGTGCTTGTCAGTATGTTGAATTTCTGTTTCATAATCGTTTGCATTTGTTGTTTACATCAGCGTTCTGGGGTCGGTGATTACACCGGTTACGGCGGCAGCAGCGGCTACCAGCGGGCTGGCCAGCAGGGTGCGGGAGCCGGGGCCCTGACGGCCTTCGAAGTTGCGGTTGCTGGTCGATACGGCATATTTCCCGGCCGGCACCTTGTCGTCGTTCATGGCCAGACAGGCCGAGCAACCCGGTTGGCGTATCTCGAATCCGGCCTCGTGCAGTATCTTGTCGATACCCTCTTCGCGTATCTGTGCGTCGACCATCCAGGAGCCCGGTACCAGCCAGGCTACGATGTGGTCGGCCTTTTTACGGCCTTTGACCAGCGAGGCAAAGGCCCGGAAGTCTTCGATGCGGCCGTTGGTGCAGGCGCCGAGGAATACATAGTCTACCGCTTTTCCCAGCAGCGACTCTCCCGGCTCGAAGCCCATGTATTGCAACGATTTCATGAAAGAGCCCTTTTCTACCTCGCTCATGCCGTCGGTGGTCGGTATGTGGGCGGTGATGGCGATACCCATGCCGGGGTTGGTTCCGTAGGTAATCATCGGTTCTATGTCGGCGGCATCGTAGCGCAGTTCCTTGTCGAAAGTAGCATCGTCGTCGCTTTTGAGCGTTTTCCAGTAGGCCACCGCCTTGTCCCAGTCTTCGCCCTTGGGTGCATGTTCGCGGCCCTTGATGTAGGCAAAGGTGGTCTCGTCGGGGGCTATCATGCCACCGCGGGCACCCATTTCGATACTCAGGTTGCACAGGGTGAGGCGGCCTTCCATCGAGAGGCTGCGCACGGCTTCGCCGGCATATTCGATAAAGTACCCGGTGGCACCGCTGGTGGTGATTTTCGACATGAGATACAGGGCCATATCCTTGGCTGTGACGCCTTTGCCCAAGGTGCCGTCGATGGTGATGCGCATGGTCTTGGGGCGCGATTGCAGGATACACTGTGTGGCCAGTACCATTTCGACTTCGCTGGTGCCGATGCCGAATGCGATGGCGCCCATCGCTCCGTGGGTCGAGGTGTGGGAGTCGCCGCACACGATGGTCATGCCGGGCAGGGTGAGTCCGCGTTCGGGCCCTACAACATGAATGATACCGTTTCGGGGGTTGAGCATGCCGAAGTGGGTGAGCCCGAACTCCTCGGCGTTACGGGCCAGCGTGTCGACCTGTTTGCGCGACACGGGGTCTTCGATGGGCTTGTCCTGGTCATGGGTGGGGGTGTTGTGGTCGGGCATGCAGAATATCTGTCCCGGACGGAAACATTTCAGTCCGCGTGCACGCAGTCCGTCGAAAGCCTGGGGGCTGGTTACTTCATGGCAGTAGAGCCGGTCGATGTAGAGTTGGGTAGGTCCGTCTTCGATTTTCTGTACGACGTGAGCGTCCCATATTTTGTCGAAAAGTGTATTCATAACCTATATTGTTTGAAAGAGTAACAAATATTAATGTACAAATTTGTTTATGGCGTCGATGAAGGCCTCGACCGATGCTGCCACGATATCGGTATTGGCGGCGAATCCGTTGTAGTGAACGCCGTCGTGAGCTACGGCCATGTGTACCTTGCCCACGTCGTCGCTGCCTTTGGTGATGGCCTGGATAAGGAACTCCTGAATGGTCATCTGTCGGTGAATAATCTGTTTTACGGCCTTGATGGCAGCGTCGACAGGACCGTTGCCCGTGGCTGCCGCCTCGAAGCGCTCGCCGGCAATGAGCAGACCGACGCTGGCCACCGAGCGTACGCCGACTCCCGATGTTACTTGCAGATAGTCGAGCGTGATGCGGGCATTTTCCGAGCGCGCCTTACCCACGAGCATGAGCAGATCGTCGTCGTTGATGTCTTTTTTGCGGTCGGCCAGTTTCAGGAAATCTTCATACGCCTTGTCGAGCCCCTCCTTGTCGAGTTCCACGCCCAAAATGTGCAGACGGTGTTTCAGTGCGGCGCGGCCGCTGCGGGCGGTGAGTACAATCGAGTTTTCGTCGATGCCTACGTCGCGCGGGTCGATGATTTCGTAGTTCTCGCGGTTTTTGAGCACCCCGTCCTGATGTATGCCCGACGAGTGGGCAAAGGCGTTGCGCCCTACGATGGCCTTGTTGGGTTGTACCGGCATACTCATGAGGCTCGATACCAGTCGGCTGGTGCTGTAAATCTTTTGCGTGTTGATGTTGGTTTCGATGTCGAGCTCCTTGTGGCTTTTGAATATCATGGCCACCTCTTCGAGCGAGGTGTTGCCGGCGCGTTCGCCGATACCGTTGATGGTTACCTCGGCCTGACGTGCCCCGTTGAGAATACCCGATATGGTGTTGGCCGTGGCCATGCCCAGGTCGTTGTGGCAGTGGGTGGCGATGATGGCTTTGTCGATGCCTTTGACATTCTCTTTGAGGAACCGTATCTTGCGGCCGAATTCCTCGGGCAGACAGTAACCCGTCGTGTCGGGAATGTTCACCACCGTAGCACCGGCTTTGATGACAGCCTCGACAACACGGGCCAGGTATTCATTGTCGGTGCGGCCTGCATCTTCGGCGTAGAACTCTACGTCTTCGACATATTTCTTGGCATATTTTACAGCAGCGACGGCCCGTTCGATAATCTCCTCTCGGGTGGAGTTGAATTTGTATTTGATGTGGTAGTCCGAGGTGCCGATACCTGTGTGTATCCGTTTGTGCTTGGCATACTGCAAAGCCTCGGCAGCCACCTTTATGTCGTTTTCATTGGCGCGGGTCAAGGCGCAGATGGTGGGCCATGTTACCGCCTTGGAGATGGTTACGACCGAGTTGAAGTCGCCCGGGCTCGATACAGGAAATCCTGCCTCGATAATGTCTACGCCCAGCGCTTCGAGCGCCCTGGCCACCTCTATTTTCTCAACAGTGTTGAGTTGACAACCCGGCACTTGTTCGCCATCGCGCAGGGTTGTATCGAAAATGTATAATTTCTCAGACATGGTAATATGTTGTTTTCGTTTGTTCTCAAAAAAAAACCTTTCTGCACAAGGACGTGTGAGAAAGGTTTCTATATGGGTTCATTTCTACATTTTAGCGCACCGGCTCACCGTCCATCGAAGTTTTCGGTAGAATAATAATTCGTAGGTTGTCAAGTCGGAAGTCGCGCATGAGTAGCAGTCGATTTTTTGTATTTCGGCTGCAAATGTAGCGATTATTTTTGATTTTGCAAATAGAATGAAATATTTTTTGAGTTTGCTTTTACGAATTATTATCTGTGAAAGATTGCATAATATTAAATCATAAAGAAGTGCCGAAAAAATCATCTTGTATATATTCCCGTCCCGAAGTCAGATTCACTCTTGTAATTGTGGCGTCAAAAGTTGGGATTTTTCGGTTTTGTTTTATAACTTTCCGGCATTCATGAGGAACACCTAAAAATATGATGTATGGGAAAACGTGTGATTTTGGCGGCGATGCTCTTATTCGCCACATTGGGAGTCGTTAGGGGGCAAGAGTATATCGACGATGGGTGGTATTACCTTCTCTATGATGACTTCGGAGAAAGAACCGCTGTTCTCGAAGCAAGCACCCGACCGGTAGAAGATCGAGACTTGCAGATACCCGAGTATATCGATGTATATGGAGATTCTTATCGGGTGGTAGAAATTGGCGATGATGTTTTCGCGTGGAATACCTCGATACGAACGGTAACATTGCCTCCGAGTTTGCAGACGATAGGGAAAAGAGCTTTTCAGGGTTGCGATTCGTTGGTATCGATAAATCTCGAGAATGTCAAGAAGATAGGTGCCTATGCGTTCAATAGTTGTGATCTTTTGAAGTCGGTCGATCTCTCTTCTTTGTTTTTTATCGATGAACATACGTTTAGCTCGTGTTACGCTTTGGAATCGGTGAAGATTTCCGAGAAGACTACATCTATAGGTTACGATGCTTTTGGGTACTGTGAACGGCTTTTTTCGGTCGTCATACCCGACGGGGTAGAGAGCATAGGCGATAATGCTTTCGAGAACTGTGGATTGAGAAAGTTGACCTTGGGGAAGAATGTGAAAACAATCGGCAATAAAGCTTTTGCTACTTGTGTCGATTTGTTTGAGATTCATTCATTGGCCGTAGAGCCACCGGCTTATCTACGGGGGAGCCCGGATGGAAGCATGTTTGGGGTATCGTATTTCTATGGTATTCTATATGTGCCCGAGGGTTCGGTCGATGCTTATCGGCAGGCCGATGAGTGGGGAAATTTTGTTTCAATCCGCGATTCGGTATATCCCGATTATGTGGAGACACCGATAACATCGATCACCCTAGACCCCGATACCCTTATTATCATTCGAGATAGATGGGTGAATTTCAGAACTTATTGGACGATAACACCAGGGAATGCCTCTTATCCTCAGTTGTCGTATGAGGTAGAAAATCAAGGAAAATTCGATGTCTCTTTTTATACTGGTTCAGGTCAAATATCTGTCAATGGTTGGGGATATGCGTTCGATACGGAGTGTCCCATGCGTTCCGATACGGCTGTAATCAGGCTGAGTACCACCGATGGCAGCAACCTGTCGGCGACATGCACTGTGATATACATAGCCCAGCAGGCAACATACTTCTCTTTGGGACAGGATTCCGTAACCATAGAGTGTGGTAGCTCTTTTGCGGATACATGTGAGCTCCTGCCGCAGTATGCCTCGTATGTGCGGAACATCGAGTGGACATCGAGTGATGAGTCGGTGGCGTGGGTAACGATGACTCATTGGTCGAACAGGAGATATGGCTTCTTTGGCGAAGGACCGGGAACGGCCATTATTACGGCAAGGACTACCGACGGCAGCAACTTGTGCGATACTTGTGTGGTAACGGTATTGCCGTCGACGACGGGAGTAGAGGCTGTCGAGAGTGCCGCCGTGCAGGTATATGCCAGCGGCGGGCGTATTGTGGTCGACGGGTCGGCACCGGGAGAACCGATTGTCGTGAGCCGGCTCGACGGGGTCGTCGTGCAGGAGAGTGTCTCTACGGGGAAACGCATGGAAATACCTCTTCCCTTCGGCGGAATGTATATCGTCAATGTGAACGGAACCGTCCGCAAGGTGGTATTGTAGCTTCCCTGCTTATCATATAAACGACGAAGGGCCGCTCCTC